>JAJXTK010000204.1 GCA_021783935.1 Myxococcales bacterium
GAGGTCGTGGGGACCGATCTCGACTGCCAGCCGATCGACGCGACGCCGGCGACGATGGGCTTCCAGAAGGCGCTGCTCGCCCGCGCGCGCAAGACGGCCGCGACGCTCGTCCCGATCGGCGAGCTCGGCGTGGTGCCCGGCCCGGTGCCGCCGATCCCGCGCGCGGGGAGCGCGTCGTCCGACGCCGCCGGCGTGTCGTCGTCGAGCGAGCCGTGGGTCTCTCGCGCGGACGGGTCCTTTCGCGCGACGCCGGTGCCCGCGGGGACGCTCCGCGCGATCGTGCGCCACCCGGCGTACGTCGAGGGGATCTCGGCCGCGGTGCGCGTCGACCCGGGCGGCGAGGCGTGGGTGAAGGTCGTGTTGCCGGCGGGCGGGCGCATCTCGGGCGTCGTGAAGGACGACAAGGGCTACCCGGTCGAGGGGGTGATCGTCGAGATCGCGGCGCGGCACGGCTCGCTCGCGCGCACCGCGCGCACCGAGCGCGACGGGACGTTCGTCGTGCCCGCGCTGCCGGGCTCGGTGACGCTCACTCTCTCGCCCGCCGATCATCCGGGCGAGGCGGTGCTGCGCATCGACGTCGAGGTGCCCGAAGGGGGGACGAAGGAGATCGAGCTGACGCTCCCGCCGCCGCGCGCGGACGCCAAGGTGCACGTCGTCGACGATCGAAGCTACCCGTTGCTGGGGGTGCAGCTCACGCTCTCGTCGCTCGATCCGAAGACGCCGATCAAGACGACGGCGTTCACCGACGCGAACGGCGACGCGACGATCGCCCGCGTGGTCGCGGTGCGCGCCCAGCTCGACGTCCACGCCTCGGGCTTCGCGACCAAGCGGCTGGTAGAGGAGTCGATGCCCGCGACGCTCGAAGTCGCGCTCGCGCAAGGGATCGTCGTGCGCGGCACCGCGTACGCGCCCGGCGGCCGCGCGACGCTCGAGGGGGCGTCGGTCGCGCTGCTCGGCGAGGGGGCCGTGCGCCGCGCGATCGCCGATCGCGACGGTCGCTTCTCGTTCCGCGACGTCCCGGAGGGGGCCGCGACCATCGAGCTCCGCGCGCCGGCGACTGCCGGGCTGCGCAAGGCGGTCGCCATCGCGAGGAGCGGCTCGCGCGCCGAGGTCGATCTCGGCGCGCTCGAGCTCGCGGCGGCGGGATCGGTCGAGGGGGAGGTCGTCGACGAGTCGTATCGCCCGGTGCCCGGGGCGCGCGTCGCGCGCGATCGGGTCCCGACGTGGGTGCCAGCTGCCGGCGCGGGCGCAGCGATCGTTGTCACCACCGACGCGAGCGGCGCGTTCAGGCTCACCGACGTCGCGGTCGGCGAGGCGGAGATCGAGGCGTTCGCGGCCGGCGTGGGGCGAGGACGAAGCGACCGCGTGCGCATCGACGAGGGGCGCACGACCTCGCGCGTGCGCATCGTGCTGCACGCCGCGGGCTCCAGCGCCGAGGATCTCTCTCCGGGCGGCGTGGCGGTCACGCTCTCGGAGGCCGACGGCCGCGTGTTCATCGCCGCCGTCGCGCCCGCGTCCGAGGCCGAACGCGCGGGGCTCGTCGAGCAGGACGAGATCCTGTCGATCGACGGCGTCGCCGTGGCCACCGCGGCCGACGCGCGCGCGCGCCTGGCGGGGCCGCTCTCGGCGGACGTGATCGTCAGCGTGCGCCGCGGGAGCGTCGATAGGTCGTTTCGCGTTCCGAGAGAGCCGACCAGGAAGTAGGTCGGAGCGTCCGCAAGCCTGAAGAAGTGTGACGGTCGCCCGCGCGGCGCCCGCAACGGCCGTTCAGCACGCCGTCAGGACGGAGAAAACCGCCAGGGGCGCACCGGCAAGGTCTTTCCCGGCCGCGAAGGGCTGGTGATAAGTTCGCGCCCGCGCTTTCGGCGCCATCGGAGGCCTTCATGCTTCGCGCTCGCCTTGGTCGGATCGTCAAACCGAATGTCATCGCGCCGCTCGGCGCGGCCGCGCTCCTCGTCTCGGCGGCCGCACAGGCGCAGACCGACACCGCGCCGCCGCTCCCGCCGCCCCCCTCCACTGCGAGCGCGCCGCCCGCCCCGCCGCCGGCGCCCGCGCCTGCAGCGACCGCACCCGCAGCTGCGCCCGCACCTGCGCCCTCGCCCGTTCGAGCCGGCGTCGCCGCCGACACGAGCACGGTCGCCGCGCCGGCCGACAGCCCGGCGCCGAGGCGCATGCGCACGCTGAACGCCGAAGAGAAGCGCGCCCACGGCCTGCGCGAGTCGGTCACGGTCTTGGGGCCGACGGGCCTCTTGAACCTGCCGAGCGCCATGACCGGCCCCGCGGGGACCTACCGCGTCGGCATCTTCATGGACTGGTTCGCGAAGAACGACTTCCTGTGCAACTCGACCTTCACGTGCGGCAACGCCACCTCGGACGCCGCGCGGCACATCGGCGCCACGGCGATCGTCAACGCGACGATCATCGACGGGCTCGAGGCCTACGCCGCGGCGCGCGTCTACGCGAACTCGAACGATCCTACCGTGTCGCGCCCGCCGCTGCTGCAGGTGCTCGGCGACACCACGATCGGCGCCAAGTACGTCACGCCCATCGGCGACGGCGTGGTGAACGTCGGCGGCGGCGCCGAGGTGCTGCTGCTCAACGGCACGGGCGGCATCGGCCTCGCGGGCGACGGCACGAGCTTCCGCCTGCGCGCGCTCTCGACCTTCGCCCTCGACAAGCTCGCCGACCCGATTCCCGTGCGCCTGCACCTCGGGCTCGGCTACCTCTTCGACCGCAGCGGCAACCTGGTCTCGGGCATCGAGTCCGAGCGCTCGAGCATCACCGGCTCGCCGCAGCAGATCTCGCGCGTCGAGCGCTTCGGGCTCGGCATCAACAAGGTCGATCGCTTCGAGATCGGCGTCGGCGCCGAGGGGCTCTTCGCGGACGACAAGGTGCGGCCGTTCGTCGAGTACGACGCCGCCATCCCGGTCAACCGGCAGAACTACCTCTGTCCGCAGCCGACGCCCGGCAGCGACGGCTGCCTCGCGAACGCCGGCTTCTCGGCGATGCCGTCGACGCTCTCGGTCGGCCTCAAGGCCTTCCCCTTCGAGGGGGGCTTCTCGGGCATCGGCTTCGTCGCCGGCCTCGACATCGGCGTCACCGGAACCTCGCAGTTCATCTCCGAGGTCGCGCCGACGGCGCCGTACACCGTGTGGCTCGGCGTCACGCTCGCCAGCGACTCGGTCGAGAAGGTGAAGATCGTCGAGAAGAAGGTCGAGAAGATCGTCGAGGTCGGCCCGTCGCTCGTGAAGGTGCACGGCATCGTCCACGAGGCCGGGACCAACACCCCGGTGCCCAACGCCATCGTGAGCTACGTCGGCGCGAACCTGCCGATGCTCGCGACCGGATCGGACGGGACCTTCGGGGACGACGTCGCGCCGGGCACCTACCAGCTCTCGGTCAAGGCCGACGGCTTCAAGGACGGCACCTGCGGCGGCACGGCGTCGCTCGTCAAGAAGCCCGAGCCGCCCAAGCCCGGCGTCGCCCCGAAGCCTGGCGCGCCCGCGACCACCGCGCCGGGCGCGAACGTTCCCTCGACGCTCGAGATCGACTGCGCGCTCGAGGCCCTGCCGCGCGTCGGCTCGGCGACCGTGACGTTCGTCGACGCCGAGTCCGGCGCGCCGATCGTGGGCGGGATCGCCTCGATCGCGGACGCGGGCGGCGGCAACGAGAAGCAGTTCAACTCCGACGCCAACGGCCAGATGCACGTCGGCGACCTGCCGCCGGGCACCTGGTTCGTGAAGATCGACGCGAACGGCTACCTCGCGACGCGCGAGCCGCTCGACGTCGCCGTGCGCCAAGAGGCGAAGCTCACCGTCCACGTCCGTGCGCGCCCGAAGGACAAGGACAAGCTCGTCGTCGTCGAGAAGAAGGAGATCAAGATCAAGCAGCAGGTGCTCTTCGAGACCGGCAGGGCGAGGATCCTGCCCGCCTCGTCGGGGCTCTTGCAGGAGGTGGCCGACGTCATCGTCCACAACCCGCAGATCGGCCGCATCCAGATCCAGGGGCACACCGACAACGTCGGCGACAAGACCTTCAACATGGACCTCTCGGCCGCGCGCGCGCAGTCGGTGAAGGACTATCTCGTCCGCCTCGGCGTCGATCCGGCGCGGCTCGAGACCAAGGGCTTCGGCGACACCAAGCCGGTCGCGGCGAACGCGACCGAGAACGGTCGCGCGAAGAACCGTCGCGTGCAGTTCGTGTTCGTCGACGCGAAGTGAGCGCGGGCGCGTGAGTCGGGCGGGGCGGCGCTTCGGGGCTGCCCCGCTCGGGGTCTGGGCCTCAGCGCGCGGCGGTGAGCGGCGTCGGCCCGCGCGGCTCGATCGCCGTCGCGAGGTCGCGGACCCACGAGGTCGCCTCGCGCGACGGCAAGAGCTCGGGGAGCCAGCGCCGCAGCGCTCGCTCGACGATCTCGAGGTGCGCGTTCTTCGCGTCGCTGGGGAACGCGAAGCGCGACAGCACGCGTCGACCCACGCTCGCTCGCCCCGCGAGGCTCCGGTTCCACGCCGCCGCGAAGCCGTCGAAATCGCGATCGATCCAGACGTCGCGCTGGTAGCCGACGAGCACGTCGCCGACGCGTGTGGCCGTCGCGAGCGCCTCGGCGTCGTGCGGGCCCATGCAGCCGTCGAGCGACAGGAGCGCCGAGGCCTGGAAGGTTCGGGCTTGCAGCACGCGGAAGGCGCCGCCGCGGGTGCCGCACGCCGAGGCGCTGTGGGCGACGACGACGACGCGCGCGCGATCGACCCGCTGCCGTGGGGCGAGCGTCGCGTCGACGGCCTCGACGAAGCGATCGAAGTCGAGATCGTCGAACAGGTGCTCGGGGTCGCTTCCGCCCCTCGTCTGGCTCGGGCCGGCGGCGACCAGCGGGGCGATTTCGCCGCGATCGACGAGGTCGTCGAGCACCGGGCGCACGTCCCAAGGGCCGGCGGGATCGTCGGTGAGCCAGTGGTGCGGCTGCCCGTCGCAGATGACGCCGTGGACGACGATCACGAGCGGCACCGGGGCGCCGCCTTCGGGCAGCCCGCGGCTGCGCCAGAGCTTGCCGCCGTTCGCCTCGCCGGCCACCAGGCGCTGCTCGTCGAAGGGGAACTCGCTCTCGCGGGACAAGAGCGCCGTGCCCGTCGGATCGGCGAGCGCGGCCAGGGTGCACGCGAGCGCGGTGAGCGGTCCGAGCATTCGGCGAGCGGACGGGTCGCGCAGCGCCGCGTCCGCGAATAGAGTACGCGCGTGCCCGAAGCCGCGCCAAAGCACGACGCCGGAGCCATCGCCCCGCCGCCGCGGGTCGTCGGGCTGGTGGCCGAGTCGGCTCGCGCCTACGCCGAGCGACGCGGTGCGCTCGCGATCGACTTCGACGCGCCGCGCGGCGGCACCCTGACCGTGCGCGCGTGGCTCGAGTCGGTCGCCGCGATCGAGGGGTGCGACCAGCGCGAGTCGCGCGCGCTGTGCGACACGATCCTGCCGCAGCTCGGCCAGCCGCTCGCGTCGACGCCGCCGGTGAACGCCCTGCCGCCCGGGCCACGCGTCGCGCTCGCGCTCGCTGAAGGGGCCATCGCGACCTGGGCGCAGCGGCTGCCCCTGGTCGTCGTGCCCGCGCCGCCGCTGCCGTGGCCCGCGCGCAACGAGCTGCGCCGGCTCGCGCTCGAGCTGTTCGCGGGCGTCGAGGTCGTGCTGCATGCGCGGGAGGCCTGGGAGCTCGCCCCGCTCGTCGGCCCGCAGGCGCTGGTCGACGAGACCGGCACGCCCCTGCATCGGCGCGAAGGCCGGGCGATCATGGCGCGAGTTTACGGGGCCGGCGCGCCGTACGCGGCCTGGCTCGCGGCGCTCGCGGCGCTCGGCGTCCTCGTCGAAGGGGGGCCGGTCGCGCACCTGCTCCGCGCGCCCGAAGGGGTCGGGGTGCGCGAGGTGCTCGCTGCCGCGTACGACGTCGAGCTCGACGTGCTCGAGATTCGCGAGCTGCTCGACGCGCCCTGATCCGCCGACGACCTCCGCGCCTGAGCCCCGCGCGCGTGGGCGAGCCCCGTGAAGCCCCCTCCAGCAGGCCGCCGAGAAGCGGCCTGCGGAAACTGTGACCGTCAGCGGGCCGTGTCGATCGCGCGGCGAGTTTCGGGTTCACGCGGGAGAGGATCGGGCAGCTCCGGAGAAACCCAACGGCCTGCTAGGCGTGCGGCAGCCCCATGGCGCCGCCCACCAGCCAACGGCTCACGATCTCGCACGCGCCCTGCGCCGCGTTCTTGTGATGCTGCCGCCACTCGTCGCGCCCGCTGCCGCCGACGCGGTTGGAGAGCCCCATGACGCACGCGAACGGCACGTTCTGCAGCGCGCACGCGTTGGCCACCCCGAAGGCCTCGAGGTTCTCGGCCCCGCAGCCGGTGGCCTGCTGGATGCGCGCGCCGAGCGAGTCGTCGGTCGTGACGGCGAGGGTGTTGGCGAGCTCCCACGTCGGCGTGCGACCCGCGCCGAGGCCGAGCGCCAACATGGGGTTGCAGTCGACCGTGCGCCCCATCGGCTCGGGCATGGCGCCGCGCCCCTCGCACTCGCTCGTCGCGACGAGCTGCACGCGCCGCGGGATGATGGCCTCGCCGATCTGCGCGCTCGTGCCCCAGTAGACGCCGGCGGTGCCGACCAGCACCACCGCGCGCGGGCGCAGCTGCATCAGGCGCGTGACCGTGCCCGCGACCGCGTTCGGCAGCCCGACGCCGACGGTCTTGCACGAGACGACGACCCCCGAGACGTTGCCGTACAGCGGATCGCCGAGCAGGCGTCGCAGGCCGACGAGCTCGGGGGCGTAGGCCGCGAGGATCAGGAGATCGACGGAGCCGAGGTTCGAAGTCGAGGCCATCGAGGGGTCCGAGGAAGGTAGCTGGAGCCGCGTCGCCCTTGCGTGGAAAACGTGGCCGGGAGGGTCCGAATCGGGGATAGCTTCTCCGTGGCGGATCGACCGAACGAGGCGAGGCGGTTGCGTGCGCAGATCGACGCGTACTTGACCCACCTCGAACACGAGCGCCGCGCCTCGCCGCGGACCGTCGAGCACTACGGTCGCGATCTGCGGGCCCTCGCCGACTTCGTGGAGGCGGCGAAGTCCGGCGCGCGCGCGGCCGCGGAGGGGGCCTCGGGGGTCGAGGTGATGCTGCTGCGCGCTTGGCTCGGCGAGCAGGCGCGGCGCACCAAGTCGGCGACGATCGCCCGCCGCGTGAGCTCGACCAAGGGGCTCTTCCGCTTCCTCCGCAAGCGCGGCGAGATCACGCGCGATCCGGCCGCCGAGCTCTCCTCGCCCAAGCTGCGCCGCGGCCTGCCGCTCGTGCTCAACGCCGACGCCGCGCGCGAGGTCGTCGAGGCGCCCAAGGCGACGCAGCGACGCAGCGCGCGCGCGCGCGCCGCCGCGGAGGCGTCGAGGCGCCGTGACAAGGCGCTCCTGGAGCTGTTCTACGGCTCGGGGCTGCGCCTGCGGGAGCTGTCCGCGCTCGACGTCGGGAGCGTCGATCTCGCCGACGCGACGGTTCGCGTCATGGGCAAGGGGTCGAAGGAGCGCGTGGTGCCGATCGGCCCCCCCTGCGTCGAGGCGCTGAGTGCCTGGCCCGAGGTGCGCACCGTCCTGAAATCCTCGCAGCGCCCCGGCGACGCGACCGCGATGTTCCTCGCGCGCACCGGCCAGCGGCTCGGCCCGCGCAGGATCGAGGACCTCGTGCACGCCTACGGCGCGGCGGCCGGTCGCAACGACCTGCACCCGCACGCGCTGCGCCACTCGTGCGCGACGCACATGCTCGAGGGGGGGGCCGATCTACGCGCGATCCAAGAGCTGCTCGGCCACGCGAGCCTCATGACGACCCAGCGCTACACCCACGTCTCGATCGAGCACGTCTTGAAGCAGTACGACCTCGCGCACCCGCTCGCGACGCGCAAGGCCTGATCCCCGACCGCGGCGGCGCCTGCGGCCCGGCAGGCCGTCGATGGGCGGCCTGCGCAAGCCGTGACCGTCCGCAGGCCGTGGTCGATCGCGCGAAAAATCGCGGCATGACACCGGAGACGATCGGCCGGTCTCGGAGGACCTCGACAGCCTGCTAGCGTTTCTTTGCAAAGTCGACGCGGCGCGCGTCCGCGGCCGGAACCTCGTCCGCCGGCTCGTCGCGGCTGGGCACGCGTTCAGCGCGTGAGCCTGCATTCGATTCGCGTGGACGGCCTGCCTCGCGGCGTTCGAGCCCGTCGAGGCGTCGCTCGGCTACGTCGCTTGCCCATGGCGAACGGCTCAGGATCCTTCGACGCGCTCGACACCGGCCGTACCCGCGCTCCTGAGCCGGCCCGGCGCCCCCCGGAAACGCGCCCCGCCGCGGCGAGTAATGGTACCTTCGGCCCTCCGATGACCCCCGCGCAAATCGAGGAAATCGTTCGTCGACTCGTCGCCAACCCCGACGACGCGGCGGCGCTTCACGAGGCTCACTCGGCCGGCCAGACCGATCCCAAGGGCTACGCCACCGTCCTCGAGCGCGCGGGCGAAGGGTCGGGCGACGCGGGCTACGCGGCCTACTGGCTCGCCGAAGCGGCGCAGGTCTACTCGTTCACGCTCGGCGACGCGCGGCGCGCCGCGACCTTGCTGATGCGCGCCCTCGAGCGCGATCCGACCAGCGACGTCGCGAGCGACCGGCTCGCCGAGCTCTATCGCGAGAAGGGCGATCACCGCGCGCTGGTCGCGCTCTACGAGCGTCGCGCCAAGGCGCTCTCGCCGCTGGTCGCGGGCGATCCGCAGCGCGCGCAGCAGCTCTCGATGCTGCACGAGGAGCTCGGGCGCATGTGGAGCGAGGCGCCGCTCTCGCAGCCGAAGAAGGCGCTCGAGAACTACAAGAAGGCCTACGAGGTCGACGCGACGGCGCTCTCGGCCATCTACGCCGCCCGCGAGCTGCTCAAGGCGCAAGGGGACCTCAAGGACGCGATCCCGCTCTACGAGCTCGAGGCGCGGCAGGTCGACGACCCCGCCCGCAAGCTCGCCCTCGCGCGCGACGAGGCGGCCACGTGCCAGTCGGCCGGCGATCTCGCGGGCGCGAGCCGGGCGCTTCGCAGCGCGCGCGCGCTCGATCCGGAGGACCCCGGCCTCGCCTAC
Organism: Myxococcales bacterium; assembly: GCA_021783935.1. Taxonomy (GTDB): domain Bacteria; phylum Myxococcota_A; class Polyangia; order Polyangiales; family JADJMO01; genus CAIXWQ01. Next base: position 9,092 of record JAJXTK010000204.1, read on the forward strand.
GAGCTCGCCTCGTCGATCCTCTCGCGCGTCACCGCCGGCGAGGTCGTCGACGACGTCGAGCGCGAAGAGGCCGCGGCGATCTTGGTGTCGATGGCCGAGCAGTACGAGGGCGAGCACGCGCTCGCCTACTCGGAGGCCGCGCTCGACGTGGTGCCGGGGCACGATCGCGCGATGCAGCTCGCCGCGTTCTTCGCCGAGCCGCTCGGGCGCGACGTCGGCGGGCGATGGGCGAAGTACGTCGAGGTGAACCCCGAGGGCGTGCTCGCGCTCGACGGGCGCAAGGCGCTCGCGCGCGCCTACGAGGCGCAGGGGCGACTCGACGAGGCGGTCGCGGTGCTCGAGCCGGTCAAGGACGACCCCGATCCCTCGGTTTCGGTGCGTCTGCAGGATCTCTACGCCCGTGGCGCGCGCGCCCCCGAGCCCGGCG
>JAJXTK010000205.1 GCA_021783935.1 Myxococcales bacterium
CTCGCGCGCGACGATCTGGCGACGGCCACCTCGCTGCTCGATCTGCGCACCGTCGGCGGCGACGCGCGGCGCATCGAGGCGCTCGTTCGCCGGGCGCTCGACGGCTTCTTCACCGCGGAGCTCGGGAGCTTCCTCGGCCGGCTGCGCGAGGAGCAGGCGAGCCGTCACGAGCGCTACGGCGGCTCGCTCTACCTGCTCGAGCCCGACGTGAAGAGCGGCGCGGGCGGCCTTCGCGACCTCGATCTCGCCCGCTGGGCCGCGCGGGCGCGCTACCACGTCGCCGAGCTCTCGCAGCTGGTGCCGCTCGGCGTGCTCTTGCCGCGCGAGGCCGAGGAGCTGCGCGAGGCCGAGGCGTTCCTCTGGCAGGTGCGCGCGCGCCTGCACGTGCGCGCCGGGCGACGCAGCGATCGCATCACGTTCGACGCCCAAGAGGAGCTCGGCAAGTCGCTCGAAGGCGCCCTCGACGAGCCCGACGCGGTCGCGGCCGAGCGCTTCATGCAGCGCTATTACGGCCACGCGCGCACCATCGCGCGCATGGTCGAGCGGGTGCTCGACGTCTGCGAGCCGCCCCGCAAGACGCGCCCGTCGGGCCCCGGCGAGCTGCTCGCGCCTGGCGTGCGCACCTTCGACGCGCAGTCGACGCTCGAGTCGCCCGCGCAGCTCGCCGACGACCCGGCCCTCGCGATGCGGCTCTATCACGCCGCCATGCGCCGGGGCATGAGCGTCTACCCGTACGCGCGCGACGCGGTGGCGCGCGTCTGCCACGATCCGAGCTTCTGCGAGGGGCTGCGGCGCAGCCCCGAGGCCGCGCGCCTGTTCCTCGACTGCCTGGTCCACGCGGCCGAGCGCGAGGTGCCGGCGCGGCACGGCGCGCCCGTCAAGGGCTCGATCCTCCGCGAGCTGCACGACGTCGGCCTGCTGCTCGCGATGGTGCCCGAATTTCACCCCGTCGTCGGGCGCGTGCACCACGACATCTACCACGTGTACACGGTCGACGTTCACAGCGTGGCCGCGGTCGATCGCCTGCGCGCGCTGCAGCGCGGCGACCTCGCCTCCGAGCACAAGCTCGCCTGCCGCCTCGCCGGCGACGTCGCGCGACCGCTGCCGCTCTACGTGGCGCTCTTGCTCCACGACGTCGGCAAGGGGCAAGGCGGCGCAGGGCACAGCGAGCGCGGCGCGCTCCAATGCCGACCGATCTGCGAGCGGCTCGGGCTCTCGGCCGAGGAGGTCGACGAGGTCGCGTGGCTCATCCGCGAGCACCTCACGATGTACCACGTGGCCACGCGCCGCGACCTCGAGGACCCGGGCACCGTCGGCGCGTTCGCGCAGACGATCCGGCAGGGGGGCGGCTCGCCGATCGAGCGGCTGCAGAAGCTGTACCTGCTGACCGTCGCCGACATCTCGACCACCTCGCCCACCGCGATGACCTCGTGGAAGGCGCGCATGCTCGACGACCTGTTCCTCGCGACGAGCCACCACCTCGCGAGCGAGCAGCGCAGCCTCGAGTCGTCCGATCAGGCCCTCGCGCGCGTGCGCGCGGCGGCGGCGGCGTGGCCGGGGAGCGGCGGGCGCGTCGAGCCGTTCCTCGACGCGTTCCTCGCCGGGATGCCGAAGTTCTACCTCGCCGCGCACGACGGCGCGGCGGTGGCGGCGCACGCGGCCATCGCGCGCCGTCGCGGCGCCAAGGGGGCGATCGTCGGCATCGCGCCGAGGAAGCACCCCGACGCGATGACCCTGTGCGTGGTCGCCGCCGACCGCCCCGGCCTGCTCGCGAAGATCGCCGCCGCGCTCGCCGCAAGCCGCCTCGAGATCCTCACGGCGCACATCTTCGTGCGCCCGCTGTCGCTCGCCGAGATCGGCGGCAGCGAGATCGAGGCGGTCGACCTCTTCGACGTGCGACGCTCGGCGCGCGAGGGAGACGAGGCGATCGCGCCGCTCACGGACCAGGAGCTCGCGCGGCTCGAGGCGGATCTGCAGGCGCTGCTCGACGGCGCGATCGAGCCGCACAAGCTGCTGCACGATCGCCGCGGCGGCGGCAGCTTCCGCGAGCGGCCGAGCCCGGCGGTCGAGACCGAGGTCGAGATCGACGACCGCGCCTCGCGGCGCTTCACGGTCATCGACGTCTACGCGAAGGATCGCCCCGGCCTGCTCTTCACGATCGCCAACGCGCTGCACGAGCTGGGGCTGTCGATCGCGCGCTCGAAGATCGCGACCGAGGGCGCGCGCGCCGCCGACAGCTTCTACGTCACCGAGCTCGACGGAACGAAGGTAGGCTCGCCGAGCCGCCAGGACGAGATCGCGCGCAACGTCACCGCCGCCATCGAGCGGCTCGCACGGGAAGGACTCGCATGATGCGGCACGCACCGAGCTCGCAGTGGACCGCCGTCAGCGCCGCCCTCGCCGCGCCCGCGCTCGCGGCGCTCGTCGCGTGCGGCGGCCAGCCCGAGCAAGCCAAGGCGCCGACCCCGAGCCTCGACGACAAGCCGGCCGCCTCCGCGTCCGCCAGCGGTCCCATCGCCTCGCAGGCCGCGAACGATGCCTACGCGGCGCTCGAGGCGAAGGACCTCGCGACCGCGCGCGCCAAGGCGGAGCAGGCGCTCAAGGACGCCCCCGCCGACCCGATCGCCAACCTCGTGCTCGGCGTCTGCGACGAGGCCGACAAGAAGGTCGACTCGGCGATCGCGCACTACGAGGCCGCGCTGAAGGCCGATCCGAAGAACCTCGCGGCGGCGGTCAACCTCTCGGCGATCTTCGTCGACCGCAAGGAGTGGGATCGCGCGATCGAGGTCGCCAAGCAGGGGCTCGCGAGCGCCAAGGCCGCCTGGGAGCTGCACGCGAACCTCGGCTGGGCGCTGCGCGGCAAGGGGGAGCACGACAAGGCCGCCAAGGCGTTCGGCAACGCCTCGAAGCTCAACCCCAAGGACGCCGATCTGCAGCTGCGCCGCGGCCAGGAGCTGCTCGCGCAGGCCGAGCCGAACAAGGACGGCGCGCTCAAGGCCTTCCGCGAGGCGATCTCGCTGGGCGGCGCCGACGAGGCGCTGCTCGCCGAGGCGGGCGTCGGGCTCGGGCAGGCGGGCGATCCGTCGGCGTGCGCGACCGCGCTCGGCAAGCTGAAGGATCCCGCGCCGGAGCAGCTCCGAGAGCGCGCGGTGTGCAGGCACATGGCGGGCGATCTCGCGGGCGCGCGCGCCGATCTCGACCTCGCGATCAAGAAGAGGGCGAGCGCGCAGATGCACTGGTCTGCGGCCGCGTACGCGATGGAGGCCGGCGACGAAAGAGCCTGCAAGGCGCACCTCGCCGCGATGGGCAAGCTCGCGACCACCGACGACGACAAGGCCAAGGCGGGCAAGGCCGCGCAGCTCTGCAAGAAGAAATAGCCAGGCCACCTCGATACCGAGGCGACGTGCGGAGCGCGCCCCGCCGTGCGCGGCCGCTTGCCCGGTGGAGGCGCGAGCGCTAAGGTGCCCGCCCTTTCCCTTCACGGCCTCCAGGAGAAGAGACGAATGGCGCGCGTTACCGTGGAAGACTGCCTCGAGCACGAGGACAACCGCTTCGCGCTGGTGATCCTCGCCGCGCAGCGCACCCGCCAGCTCATGCGCGGCGCGCAGCCGCTCATCGTCAGCAAGAACAAGTCGGCCGTGTCGGCCCTCCGCGAGATCGCGTCGCACAAGGTCTACTTCGACCGCACGAGCCACGAGGTCGTCGCGGAGTGGATCGCCGAAGGGCAGAAGCGCACCGGCTGAAGGCGCCGCCCGCCGCCCGCCACCCACCGGGGCGGCGGATCGCGGCTCGGCGAGGTCGCTTGCCGACGAGTCGCTGCCGTTGCACCTGTCGGGGTCTCATGGGTCATCGCCGCTCGAAGCTCGCCAGCGCCGCGATCGCGCTCGTCGCCGTGCTCGGCGCGGGCTGCTACTCCTACGGCGGCAAGGGGAGCGATCCGGTCGACGACGGGCTCTACTTCCCCGTCGGCGCCGCGCTGACCACCACCGGCAACTTCCTGGTCATCGCCAACAGCGACTTCGACCTCGCCTACAACGCCGGCACCATCCAGGCGATCGACCTCGCGAGCCAGGACCCCAAGCGCGGCGTCGCCGCCGCCACGCGCGCGTGCGAGCAGCAGCTCGAGACCCCCGAGTGCTTGGCGCCCCCCGAGTCGGCGCCGTGGAACCAGTGCCAGACGCAGCTCGGCACGCTCGGCTGCTTGGGCATCTCGTCGTCGCCGTACGTCCGCGCGTCGGTGCGCATCGGCGCGTTCTCGTCCGACCTGAAGGCGGTCGCGCTCTACGACGACGTCGCGGACGGCAAGCAGCAGGTGCCGAACGCCTCGCGCGTGGTCGTGCCGGTGCGCGGCGACGCCACCGTCACCTACGTCGACGCGATCGACGACGTCGTCGACGCCGCGGGCAACGCGCACGTCACCTTCGATTGCTACGCGGGCGCGGGCCCCGACGAGCTCGGCCACGCCTGTGATCCGAACCATCGCGTCGGGCAGGTGCCGACCGCCGACGCCCGGCAGCTGACGCTCGAGGGCGAGCCGTTCGCGATCGCCGTGCCGAGCTTCTTCCAGTGCGGGAGGCTCGACTCCGACGGGCGCTGCCCGCTCGAGCCTGCGCGCAGCCGGGGCATCGCCGCCGTCGTCCACCAAGACACCGGCGACGTGAGCGTCTTCCACGACGTCCAGCAGCGCAACGCGCCGCCGGTGCTCGCCTTCACGCTCACGGGCCTCGCGCTCAGCGCGACGGCGATCGCCCCGCTCGACGTCGCCGCCGGCGTGAGCGAGGCCGACCCGGTCGTGCAGTTCGTCCCGCGCTTCATCGTGACGAACAACTCGCAGGCGTCGTTGTTCCTCGTCTCCTACCTGGGCGACGACGGCAACCCCGATCGCAGCGTGCTCGCGGTCTCGTCGCTGATCCCGGTCCCCACGCAGACCACCGGGACCGATATGCGCGGCGCGGTCGTCGACCCGCCGGGGCCGGGCGAGACCCGCGCGACGCGCGTGTTCCTCACGAGCCGCTCCCCCGCGAGCATCGTGCTCGGCGAGGTCGACACGCCCACGGGGATCCTCCATTTCTACGACAGCGTGCCGCTGCCCACGGGGCCGTCGCGCATCGTGCGCAGCTCCGTCGTCGACGCGAGCGGCATCGCGCACACGCGCATCTACGTCATCGCGTACGACACGGCGTACGTGATGGCGTTCGACCCGGACGCGCGGCGGCTCGGCAACTCCATCCGCACCGATCGCGGGCCGTACTCCATGGCGATCGACGATCAGCGCCACCTCGGCTACCTCGCGAACTTCATCGACGGCACCATCGAGGTGATCGAGCTGGACGTGAAGGCGCACCCTGCGCTCTACGAGCAGGTCGTATTCAAGGTCGGCATCCCGCAGGGACCGCGCTCGTGAGGGCAGCCATGATCCGCCGCTTCGCAACGCGCCTCTCGCGCCTCGGCCTCGGCCTGTCGGCCATCGCCGCGCTCGCCGCGCCCGGCTGCAGCCAGACGCCGGTGCTCGTGCCGATGCGCACGATGGAGCGCCCGCGCGACGTCGACCTGCTCTGCCTCAAGCACACGCCCGACGACCACTGGCACGGCGTGCCGCTTGCGAAGTGCGCCGCAGACGAGAACGGCAACGCGGTAAGCACCGACGCCGAATACCGCCTTCACGCCTTGGTGACGCAGGTGACGCGCGGCGAGGTGACCGTCGTCGACATGGCGACGACGCCGCTCGACACGACGGCCGCGATCCTCAAGGTCGATCCGCGCATCCCCGGCTTCTCGTCCTTGCCGGTGGGGCCCGTCCCCTCCGACATCGCGACCGATCCGAACGGCCGCGCGGCCTACGTCTCGAGCGGCGGCGTGCCGCGCGTCGACATCATCCCCGCCGAGATGATCCGCGGCCCGCTCGACACGACGGCCGAGTCGGGCGGCCCGCTGCCCTGGCCCAAGATCGACCTCGACGCGACGTTCGACGGCCTGCCCGCCGCGCTCGCCATCACCGACGTCACCGCGCCGACCGGGACGGCCACCCAGCTGTACGTCTCGCTGCCGGACGCGTCCGGGGGCTCGAAGCTCGCGGTCTTCGATCTCACCAACGCGCTGGCGCCCACGCGCCTCGCCGACATCCACCTCGGCGCCTTCCCGAACACGCACGTCGCGCTCTCGAGCGTCGACTGCTCGACGCCGGCGTCGCCGAACAACCCGAACCCGTGGTGGGCCACCTACGAAGCGTGCTTCGGCGGCGCGACGCTGCCGGTGCCGACCCCGCCGACGCAAACGCCCTTCACGCGCATGCACCTCGCCGGCATCGCGGTCGTCGGCGACACGCTCTTCGCGGCCGACGACACCGCGCCGTTCGTCCACGTCTTCGACCTCGCGAGCGGCGTCGAGGAGCAGCGCATCGGCGTCGGCAGGCCGACCGGCCGGCTGGCCGTCAGCGAGCCGGTGCCCGACGAGGTCGACCAGCAGAACGCCGCGGCGATCGAGGTCTGCGAGCGCCTCGGCTGGTTCGGCGACGGCCTCGATCACACGACGGATTTCGCGATCCAGAGCCAGCCCGCCGGCAAACCCGGCGAGCCGACCCCGCCGCCCGTCCGCTACGGCGACGTGATTCACGGCCGCTGCGCCGCGCACCGCTACATCTACGCGACCGACCCGGTCGACGTCGACGCGGGCGACGGCGGCTTCGTCGCGATCGACGTGCCCGTGTACCTGGCGCGCAAGGCCGACGATCCGACGCACCAGTACCTGCTGACCAACGGCGTGCCCCCGCCGGTCACGGGCGAGGCGATCGACCCCGCGGGCGCCGAGATGGCCCAGCCGCTCGCCTGCGACTCGCCGTCATTCCCGGCGCGCCGCGTGTCGCTCACGGTCAACGGCGTCGGCTTCGGCGTGAACGCGACGACCCCGATTCGTTCGCTCGCGTTCATCAAGCGCGACGTCCCCTCGCCCACCAAGAACCTCAAGGGGCTGCGCGCGGTGCCCTGGCCGATCGGCAAGTTCGGGCCGGAATTCCAGGACATCGTGGCCAGCGGCGTCAAGCCGCTCTTCGCGAAGATCGACACCGCCGGCATCCGCTCGGACGAGAACGCGTGGGCCTCCAACGCAGCGGCCACGGCGCCGAGGCTGCTCCGCGGCCTCTTCGCGCTCGCGGGGCTGTCGAACGGCTCGGTCATCGCGATCGACGTCGACGACTACGATCGGCTGGCGCGCGCGCCGCTCGCGCAGGTCGGGGGCGCCAACGCGACCGACGAGATGAACGACCGCGTGGTGCTGCGTCACCACCCGCGCCTGACGCGCCTCTACACGCCCGACGCGCTGTTGGTCCTCAACAGCACCCTGACGCTCGACGGGGGCTCGCTGTCGAACGATCTCGGCTCCGACGCGGGGCGCTCGCACCCGCACCTCGTCCCCTTCAGCTCCGGCAACCAAGTCGAGACCTCCGCGACGTCCCCCTTCCCGCTCCAGAGCGAGACGTGGACGGTCACCTACGAGGGGGCGCTGCCCGGCTACCTGGGCACGGCGGGGTCGATCAACGGCGGCGAGACCGACGCCCAGCTCGTCGACCCCGCGGGGCACTTCTGCCGACGCGGCGTCGAGGCGACGCTCAGCGCCGACACGAACGACATCGTCCAGATCGTCGACGCCGTCTGCCCGAGCTACGCCTGCCTCGACGACAAGGGGCAGCCGAGCGACGCGATCAAGCAGGCGTGCCTCGACGCCTACGGCTCCGAGCTCGACGTGCCGCTCAAGGCGACGCGCGATCTGCTGATCGGCGAGGCGTACGAGGACCACGTCACCATCACGAAGCACGTGGAGCTCGATGCGAACGGCAACCCGCACTGGCTCGCCGGGCTCTCGATGCCGATCAAGAGCCCCGTGCCGGGCGTGACGATCGATCTGAAGACCTGCTTCCCCGGGCTCACGCGCTACGTCGTGCGCGCGAACTCGCAGTGGGTCGTGGTCGGCACGAACACGGGCTTCCTGCACCGGCGCATCCCGAGCGTCGCCGACGATCCGAGCGCGCTGTGCGTGACCGACACCACGCGCCCGCACCTCTACCAGGGGCGCGCGTGGGAGCTGCCGGCGCTCGACAAGAACGCGACCCAGGAGCCCGCGGACATCCCGCTCGGTGGCGACGACTGCAACGTCCTCGGCACCAACGTGATGCTCTTCGAGAACCCGTCGATCAAGTTCGCCATCCGCTCGGGCCAGCAGACCTCGCTGCGCGACATGCAGTTCGGCTTCGCGCTGCGCGTGCTCACCTCGTCGCTCATCGCCGCGAGCGTCACGCTGCCGACCTCGGTCAAGCCCTTCGCGCGCATCGTGAACGGCGAAGACCAGCTCTACTGGCAGCGCTTCGCCGTCGTCGACGGCATCGATCACGGGCTCAGCGTCTACTCGTACGACCTGCTGACCTCGAGCAACTACCCGTAGGCGAGCCGCGCCGTGCAACCGACCGGGCGTTCGTCACGCGGGGGCGCAGGCGAGTCGGCGATGGCGCCGGCGATCCCGGGGCTGTCGCTCACCGACGCGCAGCGCGCCTCCAAGGCGCTGCAGACGCCGTTCATGCGGCAGTGGTTCGCGGCCAAGGAGCGCTACCCCGACGCGCTGATCTTCTTTCGCATGGGGGACTTCTACGAGCTGTTCCTCGACGACGCGGTGGCGGCGAACAAGGCGCTCGGGCTCACGCTCACCTCGCGCAACAAGGGGGACGCCGACGAGATCCCGATGGCGGGCGCGCCGCACCACCAGGCGCACATGTACATCGGGCGCGCGCTCAAGGCGGGGCTCTCGGTGGCGATCTGCGAGCAGATGGCCGACCCGTCGAAGTGCAAGGGGATCGTCCCGCGCGAGGTCGTGCGGGTCATCACGCCGGGGCTGGTGCTCGAAGAGGGCTCGCTCGACGCGCGCGAGAACCACTACCTCGCGGCGATCGAGGTGCACCCCGACAGCGGCCGCATCGCGGTCGCGGCGCTCGATCACTCGACCGGCGAGCTGACGGCCTGCGCGGGGGCCGACCTCGCGAGCGCGCTCGCGGAGCTCGCCCGCCTCGAGCCGCGCGAGGTGCTGCTCGGCGAGGGCGCCTCGGCGCTGCGCGAACCCCTGCTCGCGATCGCGCCGCGGGCGGTGATTCGCACGGACGGCGCGAGCCTCGACGACGTCGCGGCGCTGCGCGTGCTCTCCGATCACCTCGGCGCCTCCGAGGCCGCGCTCGCCGCGCGCGAGGCCGAGCCGATCGTGCGCCGCGCGGCTGCGCGCGCGATCGCCTACGCGCAAGGGCACACGCCGGGTGCGAGCGTGAAGGTCGCGCGCCTGGTGCTCTACGACCCCGACGACACGCTGCAGCTCGACGAGGCGACCGCGGGGCACCTCGAGCTCGTGCGCCCGTCGGTCGCGGCGATCGCGGGCGAGGTCGACGCCTCGACGACGCTCCTCTGCCAGCTCGATGCGACCAAGACCCCCGGCGGCGCTCGCCTGCTGCGGCGCTGGCTGCTCGCGCCGCT
>JAJXTK010000206.1 GCA_021783935.1 Myxococcales bacterium
TCTGGCGGAGGTCCCAAGGAGCAGCGGCCTCGGCGGCGGCGGGGTGGGCGCGTTGCTCGCGTGCACCACGCCGGCGAGCCCGCCGCGCGCCGCCTCGCTCGACCCCTCTTCGATGGGCTCGGGGCCGACGCCGGTGCCCGGGGCGCTCGACTCCCCGGCGTGCGCGGCGGTGCGCTCGCGCGAGCGGCGGGCGTTGACCTGGCTCGCGTCGTCGAGCTCGCCGGGAGCGCTACGCCCTCCGCTGGTCGTCGCAGGCGCAGCCTTGGCGAGCTTCGAGGAGGTGTGCGGGGTGCCTCCGCCGGTCTCCGAGCTGCCGTTGTCGTCGTCGATGTCGGCGTCGAGCGGCTCGTCGAGCGACGCGAGGATCTCGGCCGGCAAGACGGCGTCGACCTCGGCCTCCGGAGACAGCACGTCGTCTTCGCCGAGGCCGCTCTCGGGGGCGCGCGAGAGCGGACCGCCGAGCACCCGCTGCTCGGCCTCTCGCAACAGCCGCTCGAGATCGGGCGAGAGGCGCTGCTCGGGTGTGCGGCCCGCGGGGGCGCTCGTCGGCTCGCTCGCCGGCGGCTGGTCCGATCGCGACGCCGGCGGCGGCTGGCTCTCGCGCGTGCGGCGCGCGCCTTGAGACAGCGGCCCGAGCGACGGCCCGAGGGTCGAGAGCGGCGGCAACCCGAGCGAGTGCGGCCCCGAGGAGCTCACGGGCGCCCGGAGCGACGGCGGAGGACGCGAGCTCGGCGGCGCGCTCTCTGCGCGACGAATGGGCGCCAGCGCCTCGATGCGCGCGAGCAGCGCCTCGACGTCGATCGGCCGCGAGAAGCGCGCGACCGACGCGAGCTCCTCGGGCGGCAGCTCGGCCGCGCCGGCGTACACGAGCGCGATGTCGGCTGCGTCGGGGAGCTGCCGGACGCGCGCGGCGACCTCGAGGGCGCCCGGGGCCTCGACGTCGAGGAGGATCAGCTTCGGCCGCTGCACCGCGACCCTGCCGACCAGCATCGCCAACGGAACGTCGATCACGTCGTAGCCGCGCGCGCGCAGCTCCCACTCGATGCGCGCCGCCTCGACGGTCGGATCGGTCACGAAAATGGTCGGACCCGTCGGCCCCTCTCCGTCCTCGGACACCGCCGCTAGGCGCGCCGACCCCGTGTCGGTGCTCGGGGGGGCCTCGGCGAGCACGACCGCCGCGGCGGAGGAGCCAGGCGGGGCGGCCGGCGTCGGGGCGGGCGCAGGTTGGGCGGGCGCGTCCGGACGCGCCGCATCCGGCGCGCGGACCCCTTCGCCGCCGTGCTCGTTCTCGCCCGTGTCCACGCTCTGTGCGTGGTAGCAGAGCGAAGGGCCCCTGGCGCGGGAAATTGCGCCGGCAACCTCGCCCGGCCGTGGTATGCGGGGCGCGTGGCGACGAGCCAGGGCACGCATGGGCGCGACGGCGGCGAGCGACCGATCGCGCAGAACCGGCGGGCGACCCACGACTACGAGATCGAGGCACGCTTCGAGGCGGGCCTGGCGCTCAAGGGGAGCGAGGTCAAGTCGCTGCGCGCAGGCCGCGCGGAGATCGGCGACGCGTACGCCACCATCGAAGGGGGCGAGGTCTGGCTGCACCAGCTCTACGTCGCCCCCCTCGATCAGGCCACCCACTTCGGCCACGAGCCGCGGAGAAGGCGCAAGCTGCTGCTCCACGGCGCCGAGATCGCCAAGCTGCAGAAGGCGCTCGAGCGCGGCGGCTGGACGCTCGTGGCGCTGCGCCTCTACTTCAAGGATGGCCGAGCGAAGATCGAGATCGGCCTCGGCCGCGGGCGTTCCCACGGCGACAAGCGCCAGGCGATCGCCAAGAAGACGGCGGAGCGCGAGGCGCGCGATGCGATCGGGCGCGCCATGAAGGGGCAGCGATGAGCGGCGCGATCGAGGTCGACCTCTCCGGCGCGCTCTCCATGCGCGCGAGCTTCGAGCGGTGGGACGGCGTCGAGCTCGTGGTGTCGGCCCCCCTCGCCGCACCGCCCGGCGCGCGGCTCGACGCGCAGCTCGTCGACGACGCGCACCTGCGCTTTCGCATGAAGGCCATTCGCTGCCGCAGGCGAGACGACGATCGCTTCGAGATCACGTTGCGCGTGCTCGAGCTCTCACGCGCGGCGCGCGCGTCGCTCGACGCACTCGGGAACGCCGGCGCAAGGCCCTGAGCTCTCGAGCAACGCTCGTGCCGTGCGGCGTCACCGACGCCCGCACCTGCACGGCCCCGCGCGGAGTGCCGATGGTCGCAATAGGAACGGAAGTGATTCGGTCCTTTCGCGGCTCTGACGTCCCGTCGCGGATCGAGTAGGAGCAGCGCGTCGAACTCGCGCCTGGAACGGAGTGCCGTGTGAGCCCCCTCACGGGTCCGGCCACGCTCCCCGCGCGAGCCCGAGAATCAGAGGGAGGTTGTCATGGTCCGCAACGCGTCGTTCGCTGGGTACGTGCTTGTCGCGCTGTCGCTCGTTGCCGTCGGCTGCGGCAAGAAGACCGAAGAGGCCGAGAAGGACAAGTCCGACAAAGCCGAGAAGAAGGGGAAGGCCAAGAAGGCCGAAGACGACTCGAGCGACGACGACAAGGGCAGCAAGAAGAAGAAGAAGGACAAGAAGGCCGACGACGACGACGACAAGGGCGCCAAGAAGGCCGACGACGACGACGACAAGGGCGCCAAGAAGGGCGACGACGGCGGCGACTCCGCCGGCCCGCTCTCCGTCGAGCTCGAGGGGAAGAAGTTCGAGCTCAAGTACGGTCACGCGAAGCCGGACAACGACAACATCGACATCACCCTCTCGACCGAGAAGTTCCCCTGCGACAAGTGGAAGGCGAGCGACGAGGCGTACACGCTCGAGTTCCACATCGGCCCGGGCCAGGACGGGAAGTTCTTCGCCGGCGAGAAGATCGGCGTTCAGCTCTACTGGAACAGCGAGACGCGCAAGTTCAAGCGCAACTTCGCCTACGCCTACGAGACCGGCCTGACGCTCTCGTCGTTCAAGCTCGATTCGGGCGAGAAGATCAAGGGCACGCTCGACTTCGACGCGCCCTACAGCGACTTCTCCGATCCGACGAAGAAGTTCTCGTACAAGGGCTCGGGGAAGTTCGAAGTCGAGCTCTGCTCGTCGGACAACGACTACAAGACGCTCAAGGCCCTGCCCTCCTTCAAGGGCGACGACCTCGCCGGCAGCTGGGGCACCGACAAGTTCCAGTCGAAGGTCGCCTACGCGTACGTGTCGAAGGACGCCTACTCGAAGGAGGCGTACGTGCGCGAGATCTACTTCTTCGAGAACGACAAGGTCGCCTGCGACGAGTACATCAAGAGCGAGACGCTGAAGAACGAGAAATACCTCTACGTCAGCGGCATCGGCGGCGCCGGCGAGAAGCACAAGTGGGACGGCCCGCAGCCCGCCGAGGGGCACTTCTCGGTGCCCGTGAAGGGCAAGGAGATCGGCAACTCGCACTACTTCCACGAGGGGCGCATCGTCGTGAAGCTCGACTCGCTCTCGTTCAAGAAGGGGGGCAAGATCGCCGGCTCGATCGTGGCCAAGACGGCCGCGGGCAACTACGACGGCGACGGCGACTTCAACGGCAAGTTCGAGGCGAAGATCTGCAACGAGCCCTGGTGAGAGCTCGTCTGGCTGCCTCGCCCCTCCCCCGTCGCCAACGACGGACCGACGGGCGGACGCCGAGCCGAGCGGCCGCGACGGCCTCGCACCACTGCGTGCGGGGCCGTTTCGTTTTTTGCGGCTCGAAGTATCCTCGCGCGCCCATGCGCCACACACGCCTCGCGCTCTCCCCTCTGCTCCTCGCGCTCGGCCTCGCCGCGTGCGCCAAGTCGCGCGATTCGGGCGGGGCGACCCCCGCCCCCTCGGTCTCCTCGAAGGCCGCCCCCGGCGCATCGGCGTCGGCATCGGCGTCGGCATCCGCGACCGCCGCGCGCGGGGCCATCGGCTCGTTCACGGCGGATCTCGACGGCCACCCGCTCGCGCTGGTCGGGGCGAAGATCGTCCCCTACGCCAACTACCTCCACTTCATCCTCTCGTCTGGCCCGAGCGACTGCGACAAGGCCCCGCGCGACGAGGAGCTCGTCATCGAATTCGACGTGCCGCCCGGTCCGGGCGGGAAGTTCTTCGCCGGGCAGAAGCAAGGCGTGCCGGTGCGCTGGTCGTTGGGCAAGCAGCCGTTCAAGTGGGCGCAGGCCACCCCCTTCCAGACCGTGGCGACGCTGGAGCCCTTCACGCTCGCCGCCGGCGCCAAGGTCAAGGGCACGCTCGAGTTTTCGCTCGCGTACAAGGACCCGCGCGACGACGCCGGCGCCCATGCCTACAAGGCGTCGGGCAGCTTCGAAGCGCCCATCTGCCCCGACGTCAACGGCTTCAAGTCCTACAAGGGCACCCCCGAGGACGTCGGCGACGGGCCGTTCGGCGGCGCCTTCGCCACCCAGAAGTTCACCTACAAGAAGGCGCTCGCCATCGTCTTCAAGGACCTGCAGAGCAAAGAGGAGTACCTCGAGTCGATCGAGCTCTACGACGACGACACGGTCGACTGCAAGAACCGCTACGAGAAGAAGAACGCCGCGCGCTACGTCTCGATCACGTCGATCGGCGGCGCGGGGGCGAGCCACGAGCTCGGCGGCGTGCAGGCGGCCGACGCCTCGTTCTCCACGCCGAGCGGCAAGGCCGACAAGAAGGGGGGCGCCAAGTGGCACTTCTTCGCGCGCCGGCACGCGTGGGTGAAGCTCGACAAGTACGCGTTCAAGGCGGGCGATGTGCTGACCGGCAGCCTCTACGCCGAGACGACGCCCGACACGAAGGCCGACGAGGCCGGGCTCATGAAGGGGAAGTTCGAGGCGAAGGTCTGCAACCTCTCGTGGTGATCGCCATGAGCGAGCCGGCGCCCCGACCGCGCGCGACGTTCAAGCGATCGCCCGACGACTTCGTCGTCGAGGAGATCGACGCCTACCCGACCTCGGGCGAAGGCGAGCACGTCTACGTCCGCATCAAGAAGCGCGCCCTCACCACCGACGCCGCGATCGAGCGGCTCGCGCGCGCGCTCGGCATCGATCCGCGTGGGTGCGGCGCCGCCGGGATGAAGGACCGCGACGCCGTCGCGACGCAACGACTGTCGCTGCACGGGACCAGCGAAGAGGCCGTGCGCGCGCTCGAAGGGCGCTTCGCCGACCTCGAGATCCTCGAGGTCGGACGGCACGGCAACAAGCTCCGCCCCGGGCACCTTCGCGGCAACCGCTTCACGGTGCGCCTCTGCGATCTCGGCGACGACGACGCCGCGCGCGTGGCCGCGACGCTCGCAGAGCTCGCGAAGACGGGCTTTCCGAACGCTTTCGGCCCGCAGCGCTTCGGCCGCGACGGCGACAACGCCGAGCGCGCCCTCGCCTTCGTGCGCGACGAGACGCCGCCGCCGCGCGATCCGCGGCTGCGCCGGCTGCTCTTCTCGGCGCTGCAGGCGCGCTGGTTCAACCGCGTGCTCGAGGCGCGCGTGCGCGAGGGGACCTTCGCGACGCCGCTGCTCGGCGACCTCTTGCAGAAGCACCCGAGCGGCGCGCTCTTCTCGTGCGAGGACGTCGAGACCGATCGCGCGCGCGCGGCCGCCTTCGAGGTGTCGCCGACCGGCCCGATGTTCGGCGCCAAGATGGCGCGGCCGGGGCTCGAGATCCTCGCCCGCGAGCTCGCGGCGCTGGCCGAGGATCGGGTGACCGAGGCCGATCTCGAGCGCCACCGCGCGCTCGGCGAGGGGACGCGTCGCACCCTGCGCGTGCCCATGGACGATTTCGGGACGGATCACGTCGCGGGGGGGCTCGTCGTCCGCATGACGCTCCCGCGGGGCGCGTACGCGACGACGGCGCTCGGGCTCGCCGTCGATCTCGTGCAACCACGTGCGGGAGCAGGCGCGACGGGCCAGGGCTCCGCCGAACCTCCGTGAAGTAGCGTTGGGCGGCCGCTCGGCGGCGGACGACCCATCGACGACGCCGCCCGCCGGCTCTATGCGCTTGCGCGAATTTTCGGTGGTCACCGCATGACGTCACGCTAGGAACAAAGCCGCTGCCGAGTACGCTTGCACGCTTCCGGAAGGGAAGAATCGTCGAAGCCACCGTCGTTCACGGAAACGATTCCCCCCCGACGGTGCTCCAATGCACCGACCGTCCCGCTCGCCGGGCGGCGTCGACGGCGGATCGCCTCAGGAACCCCGAATGAACATCGTCTCCAAATCCAAGGCCGTGCTGCTCGCGATGGGCGCCTCGCCCGTCATGTATTTGATGATCGCCCTCAGCGTGCTGAGCCTCGCGATCATCCTCGAGCGCGCCTACTTCTTCTATTCGATCCGCGACGACCTCGAGCGCCTCGCCTCGCAGCTCCGCTCGTTCCTCCGGGCGCAGGACTACGAGGAGGCCCGCAAGATGCTGGAGGCGTCCCCCTCGGCCGAGGCGGCCGTCGTCGTCGCCGGCCTCGCCGAGGTCGAGCGCGGGCCGCATGCGGCAGAGGAGGCGATGGCGGGCGCCTCGGCGCTGCAGCGCATGAAGCTCGAGCGTCGGCTCGCCTACCTCGGCACGCTCGGCAACAACGCCCCGTTCATCGGCCTCTTCGGGACCGTAATCGGCATCATGGAGGCGTTCGAGCGCGTCGGCGAGGCGGGCAAGGCGACGGCGCAGGCCGCGTCGACCGCCCTCGCGCCGACGGAGGTCATGAACGCGATCTCCGAGGCGCTCGTCGCCACCGCCATCGGCCTCGGCGTCGCGATCCCGGCGGTCGTCGCCTTCAACTTCTTTCAGCGCATGATCAAGGCGACCACGACGAACACCGACGCGCTCAGCCGCGTGCTCTTGGCCCACATGAAGGCCGAGGAGCCCGAGGAGCGGCCCGAGCCGGTGCAGCGCCGCGTGACGCCGACCAAACGACGCGAGGCGCGTCCAGCGCCCGACAAGGCCGACAAGGCCGAGAAGGCCGAAAAGAAGGCGCCCGCGGCCGAGCCGGACGACGAGGAGACCTGAGCATGGCCGGCGGCGCGCGCACCGACGACGACGACGTCATCTCTGCAATCAACGTCACGCCCCTCGTGGACATCACGCTCGTTCTGCTCATCATCTTCATGGTGACCGCGAAGGTCATCGTGTCGCAGGCGATCCCGCTCGACCTGCCGAAGGCCGCGAGCGGCGGCGAGACGCAGGTCGTCTTCTCGGTGTCGATCGACAAGGACGGCCACGTGCTCGCCGACAAGAAGCCGGTCGCCAGCGACGAGGAGCTGCGCAAGTACGCGGCCGACGCGCTGGCGAAGAACAAGGACCTGCGCACGGTGATCCAGGCCTCTGCGCAGACGACGCACGGCAACGTGATCCACGTCCTCGATCAGCTGCGTCAGGCGGGCGTGGTGAAGATCGGCTTCGCCATCGACAAGACGGCTACCGCGACGGGGGTGAAGGTCACGCCGAAGCCGTGAAGAAACTCGCGCTCGGCTCGCCGAACCTCGCAGCGCGTGGCAGAACCTCGTCTTCGCCCCGCGCGGCCCGGGCCCACGTCGCGGAGCGAGCGCTCCCGTCGGCCTCAGCGTCCCCCCCGGCTCACGCCACGCCGACGGGCCCTCCGACGAACTCGAAGCCGCAGATCGCCGTGAACCCCGACACCCTCGAGACCGAAGCGAACTACGCCCCCGCGCGCGCCACGCCGGTGCCCGCGCCGCTGCGCTCGCCGTTCGAGCGGGTGCTGCACTTCGGCGAGTCGCGCTGGGGGCTCGCGGTGCTCGGCGGCTGCCTCTCGATCGCGATCGGCGTTCACCTCGCCATCGGCCAAGCGCGCGTGCTGCTCGCGGCGCGCGTGTCGCTCCCGGCGTTCTACAAGACGTCCGAGTACGTCGACGTGCAAGAGCTCCCCAAGGAGGAGCCCAAAGAAGAGCCCGAGCCCGCCCCGGAGCCCAAAGCGCCGAGCGTGCCCCAAGACACCAAGCCGATGCAGGAGCCGCCCCCCCCCGCGGCCGCGAAGGCCGGCGCCCTGCTCACTGCGCCCGACGACAACCCCGACGACAAGGACGTGCCGACCTTCGTCACCGATCCGAACGGCCAGGAGTACGGCAGCGGCGTGGTCCAGAAGGGGGGAACGGCCGACTTCGGCAAGGCGGGCGCGGCGGCGTCGGGCGTGCCGAGCGGCAGCGGGACGGGCAAGCCTGCGAAGGGTCCCGTGGCCGCCGCCGCGCCGACGATCGTGCCCGCAGCGAACTTGAGTCGGAAGCCGACCCTCTCGAACGCCAACGCGTGCGCCGGCTACTTCCCGAGCGACGCCGACGACAACGAGGCGACGGTGACCGTGAGCCTCGTCGTGAAGGCAGACGGCTCCGTCTCGTCGGTCTCGCTCGTCTCCGAAGATCCGCGCGGCCAGGGGTTCGGCGCGGCGGCCAAGCGGTGTCTCGCGGCCGCGAGGCTCACGCCGGGGGTCGACAAGTCGGGCGCCACGGTCATGTCGGCCGCGCAGATTCGCATCCACTTCACGCGCTGACGCTCACGTTCACGCGCTGACGATCGCGCGCCGATGACCCGGTTCGGGGCGTCGGTCGTCGAGCCGCGCGACGGCCAACCGCCTCGACGCTCGCCCGGCGGAGCGCCGCTCAATCGCCCTTCTTGCCGCACCCGCAGCCGCACGCGTCGCCCTGGAGATCCGGCGGGGGCTCGACGCCCGACTCGCGCTCGAGGAAATCCCACAGCGAGGCCTCGCAGTCGGCCGGCATCGCGGAGATCGTCTCGGCGCGAACGGCCCTCTTGGTGGCCACGAACGTGCGCAGGAAGGCCGCGCACGGCGGGCACATCTGCAGGTGAAGCTCGAGGTTCTGCGCAGTGTGGTTGTCGAGCTCGCCGTCGACGTACGACGACAAGAGGTCCTCGATCAGCTCGCGGCAGGTGTCGACTTCCATCTCTCGACCGGTTGGCCAGCAGATGCTCCCTTCGCGCGCATCGTTACGAGCGTCAGCGAAGATCGCCGTGGTCTCGCGAGAGCATAGGGATTCCGTGTCGGCCGTCGAAACGGCCTCTGGGTACACAAACTCGAACCCGCACGTGAGGGTCATGCTTGCGTTCGCCGCGGCGTGCGAGCGGGCTGCGGGCGAGCCACGGGGGGTGAGCTCCCGGATCGCGAAGCGATCGCGTGAGATCGGGCCGCGAGGCCCCGCGCGTGAAGCCACCGCGAGGCCCGCGCAGCTCGCAGGCTCCCGACCCGCCTGAAGTGGCCGCACCGCAGGGACCGTGATAGCTGCGCCGCACGTTCACGTAAGGGGCTCGAGCTCCGGCGCAATGCGTCCGGGTACGGTCGGCCCCTCCTGGAGGCACCATGTCGCGAGCCCAGCAGCATCTCTTCCTTCTGGTCGGCGCCGGCGCGATCGGCGCAGCCCTGCTCGCCGCGTGCGGCGGCGACGAGCCCGAGCCCGCGGTGGCGAAGGCACCCGTGGCCGTGAGCAGCTCGGCGGCTCCGTCCGCGTCGATCGTGACCCCCCCGCTGAAACAGCGCTCGA
>JAJXTK010000207.1 GCA_021783935.1 Myxococcales bacterium
ACTCGCCGAATGCGTCGATGAACACAGCCATCCATTAGGGGAGATGAGCTATCGCCGAATCCCCCTGCCCGACGCCGAGGAAGGTGATGCGCAGCTCACCGCGCGGCGCGCCGCTTCGACGCGCGAGCGCCTCGGCCGACAGCAACGACAAGCCGGCGGCCGCGACGACGACCGCGAGCCTGCGCGCGGAGCGAGCCGCCAGGTAGACGATCACCACGGCGCCGACGCAGATCGCGAGCTCCCACGCGTCGGGTTGCGGCACCGCGACGGGGGAGATCGCCGAGGCGCCGCGCGCGACGCCGCGCAGCGCCACCAGCGCGCCCGCCGACGCCAGGCCGAGCGCGCGCGCGATCGACGACAGCGCGGGCCAGCCGCCCGCGAAGGCACCGAGCAGGGCAGCGGCGTTCGCGAGCGGCAGCGCGAGCAGCTCGCCGATCGGCACGGCGACCAGGTTCGCGATCAGCCCCAACGAAGGGATCGACCCGGCGAGGCGCGCGACGAGCGGCGCGCACGCGGCGCTCGCGGCCACCGTCGCCGCCGCGGTCGCCCGGATCGTCCTAGGCAGGCGGGGCAGCGCGCGATCGAAGTAGCCGCGCACGGGCGGCGCGACGCCGAGCAGCCCCACCGTCGCGGCGAGCGAGAGCGCGAACGAGAGGTCGAACGGGGCGAGCGGATCGACGGCGAGCGCAGCGAGCGTCGAGGCGCCGAGCACGCGCACGGTGTCGGCCTTGCGACCGAACGCGCGCACCAGGAGCACGAAGGCGGCCATCGCCGTCGCGCGGCGGGCCGAGCCCGAGTCCCCCGCGAGCTGCTCGTAGGCGAGGGCCAGCGGGAGCCCGATCGCGGCGGCGAGCCTCCCCGCTTCGATGCGTCGCGCGAGCGCCGGCGCGCGCAGGATCGCCGCGCGCAAGAGCGCGACGAGCCCGCCGACGACGAGCGCGACGTGCGAGCCGGACACCGCGAGCAGGTGCGTGAGGCCGCTCGTGCGGAACGCCTCGTCGTCGGCCGCAGCGAGGTCCTCCTCGCCGAGCACCAGCGCGCGCGCGATCGGCGCGACCTCCTCGGGCAGCGCGCGATCGATGCCGGCCCGCAGCCGCGCGCGCGCGCGATCGAGCGCCCCGAGGAGCGAGCGACTCGGCCGAACGGCCGACACGACGACCGCGCCCCCCGAGTAGGCGATCGCCCGACGCGCCTCGGCCGGACGCGGATCGGGCAGGTCCGGATCGCGGACGCGCCGCGCCGGGGCCAGCTGCGCGACGAGGTCGACCACGTCGTCTCGGGCGATGCCCTCGGGCAGATCGAAGATCCGCACGCCGAACGGGCCGCCGAGGCGCACCGCCTGCCCCTCGCAGTCGAGCGCCTCGACCTCGAGATCCGCGCGCATCACCCCGCGGCGCAGCGGCATCGCCGCGACGACCCCGCGCAAGGCGCAGCGGGAGGGGTGCGGAAGGGCCTCGACGGCCAGCGCCGCGACGGCGGCCTCTCGATCCAACGCGCGACGGGCACGCCACGCCGAGGCGGCCACCGCCACGATCGCCAGCGCCAGCGCCCAGCGGCCGACTCGGCGCGCCGACGGGAGCCAGGCCGCCCCCCACGCGACGCAGGTGACCATCGCGACCGGCCACGGAGCGACGACGGCGAGCGCTCCGGCCACGGCGGCCGCGGCGACGGCGAGCAGAGGATCGACCGAATCGACGCGCACGGGCCAGCGGCTCATCAACTCCCGTGCCCGCCGTCATCCCGCGAATTCGGGCGGAATTGCGGGCACGATCGGTGGCGGCGCCCCGATCTCCGCCGGCGCCGCCGGCGGACCGCCCCGCGTGAGGTTGACCGGCAGCCCGTCTCGACCACGATGGTTCGCGTGCCGCCGTTCGATCCGACCCGCCCGCCCGTCGTGCCACGCGACGCGGCGACCCTCATCTTGGTCCGCGAGGCGCCCGCGACGTCGACCGCGGCGGCCGGCCTCGAGGTGCTGTTCATGCAGCGGAGCATCAAGAGCTCCTTCATGGGGGGCGCGGTCGTCTTCCCCGGCGGGCACATCGAGCCGGGGGACGGCGGATGGGACGACGCGGTCGCCCCCTCGCGGGGCGGCGAGGGAGAGTGGTGGGACGAGGCCGGGCGCGCGGCGCGGGTGGCGGCGTGCCGCGAGGCGCTCGAGGAGGTCGGCGTGCTCCCACTGCTCGGAGAACCGGTCGGACCGGAAGTGGTCGACGCGCTCCGACAGGCTTCGTCGGGCGGGCCCGCCGCGCTGCGCGAGGCGCTCGTCGCGCACGGTCTCAGCCTCGATGTCGCGTCGCTCGTCCCCTTCGCCCGCTGGGTCACCCCTGAGGCGGAGCCCAAACGCTTCGACGCGCGCTTCTTCGTCGCACCTGCGCCGCGCACGCAGGAGGCCGTGTCCGATCAACGCGAGGCGACCCGCGTCGGCTGGGCACGCCCCGAGGAGCTGCTCTCCCGCTACGAAGCGGGCGAAATCACCCTCTTTCCGCCGACGCACCGGACCCTCCGCCAGCTGCACGCCGCCCGCAGCGTGGAGGGGGTCTTCGAGGCGGCCAAGGGCGCCTGCCTGAGCGTCATCTGCCCACGATACGCGCTGGTGGACGGCAGTCCGATCTTGGCTCTGCCCGGTGACCCGCTGCACGAGGTGTCCGAACGGCGCGTGGCCGGCGGCTCGCGCTACGTGCTGCGCGAGGCCCGCTGGGTCGAAGAGGACGTCGAGCGCTAGCAGGCTGTGGAGTTTCTCCGAGACCGGCCGATCCTCTCGCGGGTCACGCCGCGATTTCCCGCGCGATCGACCACAGCCTGCGGACGGTCACAGTTCCCGCAGGCCGTTTCTCAACAGCCTGCTAGGCCTCCGTCATCATCTGGTTCCGTGTTTTTGCACAATCCGGAACACGCACCACGGACCGGATGGTGAACCTATCGCGCTTGCCGGCTCGATCGCGTTGCGACCGGAGAGCGGGTGGGGCAGCATCGGCCTCACGATGGAAAGCAAACAGGCCTCGCATGCGCCGCGCGAGCGCGGACCGGTCCGACCGGTGGAGCTGTTCACCGCGTCCGACCTCGCGAGCTTCTGCCAGGTGGATCTCAAGACGATCCACAACTGGTCGGAGAAGGGGGAAATCCCGCACTTCCGCACGCCAGGGAGGCACTTGCGCTTTCGTCGGCTCGACGTCCTCGATTTTCTGAGGAAGTACGGCTACTCGATTCCGGAGGCGCTGCGCACGAGCAAGCCGCGTCTGGTCGTGATCGAGAGCGACGCGAACGCGATGCAGGCGCTGAAGCGCGCGCTCTCCAAGCGCTTCGAGATCAGCGGCTTCGCCGATCCGTACGACGCGCTGATCGGGCTCTCGTCGCTGCAGCCCGAGGCGCTGGTGCTCGACCTCGATCTCGCGTCGTTCGACGTGATGCGGCTGCTCGCGCGCCTTCACGCCCTCGAGGCGACGGCGCACATCCGCACGGTGGTCTACACGCGCCGCACCGACGCGGCGGAGCAGGCGCTCGCGGCCGGCGCGACCGACATCGTCGCCAAGGACGACCTCGCGGGGCTGCGTGACTCGCTCGAGAAGCTCATGGGGCTCGGCGCGGCGCGCTGAGCGCCCGGGCGACGTTCAGTCCTCGGCTATGCGCCCCTTGCCCTCGAGGATGGCGCGGTCGACGCCGGCCGCCTCGATGAACTCGCGCACTGCGGGGTCGTCGGAGCGCACCAGCTCCTGCGGCGCGCCGCTCTGGACGATGCGCCCGCGGATGAGCACGTGCACGCGGTGGGCGATGCGGAAGGTCGACGCCATGTCGTGCGAAATGACGACGTTGGTGACGCCGAATTGGCGGCGCGCCTGCTCGATCATCTCGTCGACGGTGCGCGTGGTGAGCGGATCGAGGCCGCTGGTCGGCTCGTCGTAGACGATGATCTTCGGGTCGAGCATCAGCGCGCGCGCGAGCCCCACGCGCTTGCGCATGCCGCCCGAGATCTCCGCCGGCGAGAGGGGTAGCACGCGCGGCGAGAGCCCGAGCATCTCGAGCTTCTCGAGCACCAGCCGCCGGATCTCCGACTCGCGCTTCTTGGTGTGCTCGCGGAGCGGGAAGGCGACGTTCTCGTAGACGCTCAGCGAGTCGAGCAGCGCGGCGTACTGAAAGACCATCCCGAACTTGCGCCGCACGCGGTTGAGCTCGAACTCGCTCATCGGCGCGATGTCCTCGCCGTCGACCTCGACGCGCCCGCTGGTCGGCTTCTCGAGGCCGATCAGGTGGCGCAGGAGCGTGGTCTTGCCCGCGCCGGAGCCGCCGATGACGACGTTGGTCTCGCCCGCCGAGCAGGTGAGATCGATGCCCGCGAGCACGGTGTGATCGCCGTAGCGCTTGACGAGCTGCACGCAGCGCAGCGGCGGGACCGCGCCCAGTTCCGCAACGTCCGCGTGCTCGGCCTCTGTCATCGGTGAAAGCCCTCGGCGCTCTCCGAGATGATGCAACAGGAAGGGGAGGAGGGAGGCAGGGATCGGAGCGGGGGTCGGACGAGCTCCGAGCCGACCCGCAATCCTCTCGCCTCGTCTCCTCTCCTCCTGCCCTCCCTGTTGCTCCTTCTCGTTGGCGCCGGCGCTTCAGTGCAGCGACGCGCGCGCGCTCGCGATGACGGCCTCGACCTCGGCGCGGATCGCGTCGCGGTGCGCGGCGGTGTCGGCCTCGAAGCGCACGACCAGCGCCGGCTGCGTGTTCGACGCGCGCACCAGCCCCCAGCCGTTCGGGAAGAGCACGCGCGCGCCGTCGACCTCGATGACGCGCTCCGGCCCGAGCTTCTGCCGGTAGTGTCGGCGCACCGCCTCGACGATCCGAAACTTGGTCGCGTCCTCGGCGTCGACGCGGATCTCGGGGGTCACGTGCATGCGCGGTACGTCGGCGAGCAGCTCGCCGATGCTCTTGCCCTCGCGCGCCAGGATCTCGATGAGGCGAAGCGCCGCGTAGATCGCGTCGTCGTAGCCGAAATAGCGATCGGCGAAGAACATGTGGCCGCTCATCTCGCCGGCCAGCACCGCGTGCTCCTCCTTCATCTTGGCCTTGATGAGCGAGTGCCCGGTCTTCCAGAGGATCGCGCGCCCGCCGTGCTTGGCGATGTCGTCGTACATCGTCTGCGAGCACTTCACCTCGCCGAGGATCGCGGCGCCCGGCCGCTCGCGCAGGATGTCGCGCGCAAAGAGGGTCACCAGTCGATCGCCCCAGACGATGTCGCCGTCAGCGTCGATCGCGCCGAGGCGATCCCCGTCGCCGTCGAACGCGATGCCGACGCGCGCGCGCGTCTCCTTCACCTTCGCGATCAGCTCGGCGACGTTCTCGGGCTGCGTCGGATCGGGGTGGTGGTTCGGGAAGGTCCCGTCCATCTCGCAGTAGAGCGCCTCGGGCGAAAGGCCGAGCGCCCGCATCGCGGCGAGCGCGAGCGGCCCCGCGGCGCCGTTGCCCGCGTCGACGACGATGCCCAGGCCCGCCTTCGCCTCGGGCGAGAGATGGATGTTCGCGCGCATGTAGTCGACGTAGGCGCGCTGCACGTCGACGACCTCGAGCGCGCCGCGCAGGCGGCTCGCCGACGCGCCGTGCTCGACGAGCTCCTTGAGCTTCTGGATCTCCTCGCCGTAGATCGAGCCGGTGCGGCGGAGCATCTTCACGCCGTTCTCGTCGGCCGGGTTGTGGCTGCCGGTGATCATCATGCCGGCGTCCACGCCGAGGTGCTGGACGGCGAAGTAGAGCATCGGCGTCGGACCGACCCCGACGTCGGTCACGTCGGCCCCGGCGGCGAGCAGCCCCTCGATCAGGGCGTCGCGCAGGCGCTGGCTCGACAGCCGGCAGTCGCGCCCGACGGCGACGCGCGGGCGCCCCGCGGCGGCGGGGACCGGGGCGAGCAGATCGACGAACGCGCGGCCGAGCGAGAGGAACAGCTCGCTCGTGAGGTGCTGGTCGGCCTTCCCGCGGATGTCATACTCGCGGAAGATGGCGGCGGGGACGCGGAGCGGGGGCATTTGCGCGCCTTTTCGCACGCGGCGGGCGCGACCTCAACCCCTGCGAATCGTGACCTTCTCGAGCTTCGGCGGCGCGATCGGCCGCTCGCCCCGCACCGGCACGCCGGCGAGCGCGTGCACCACGTCGAGGGGGGCGCACTCGCCGAAGATCGTGTAGCTCGGCGGCCGCGCGAGCATCTGGTCGCCGTCGAGGTGCGGGGCGGCGTCGTCGGTGATGAACCACTGCATGCCGTTGTGGTTCGGGCCCGTGTTCGCCATCGAGAGCTGGCCGGCGCGATCGTGGCGCGCCCCCGGCCATAGCTCGTCGGGGAACTCGTAGCCGGGGCCGCCGCGGCCGGTGCCGCTCGGATCGCCCGCTTGGACCATGAAGCCCTTGATGATGCGGTGGAACACGGTGCCGTCGTAGGCGGGGCGCTCGGTCCACTTGCCGGTCAGCGGGTCCTTGAACGGCTGCTTGCCGCGCGCGAGGCCGACGAAGTTGGCGACCGCCTTGGGCGCCTTGTCCTCGAAGAGCTTGCAGCTGAGCGTGCCCTTGTCGGTCTCGAGGTCGGCGTAGAGCGCCCCCTTGCCCGCGAGCCCTTCGGTCGCTTGCTGGAGCGAGATCGGGCCGGTGACCGACGCGACGCTGGGCGCTGCCGGCGCCGAGGGGGCGCTGCCGGCCGCCGACGAGGCGCTCACGGCGCCAGCCTTCTGGGGCTGCGGCTGCGCCTCGGGCTCTGGGACCTTTGACGGGCAGGCGGCGAGCGCGAGCAGGGCGAGCGCGAGCGGGCGAGGGAGCGACATGGTGCGCACTGGTTAGCGCATGCGCGCGCGGCGACAAGCCGGCGGCTACTTCGACGCCCCGACCTCCAGCACCGTCCCCATCGCGACCCCGAGCCTCGCGGCCGTGCCGGCGGGGAGCTCGACGACCCACTTCGAGAAGCCGTTCACGAAGCGCGCCTCGTCGTTCATGGGCGGCGCGGTGACCACGCCGAGGACGCGCCGGTCCTCGCCGACGAAGACCATGTCGAGCGCGATGCAGGTGTTGTGCATCCAGAAGCGCGCGAGCTGGGGGCGCTCGAACTCGAAGACCATCGCCTCGTCGGCGCCCATCGACGTGCGGAACATGAGCCCGCGCTCGTGCGCCTCGGGGCTGCGCGCGATCTCGGCGCGCAGCGCGTGGCGCGCGCCGTCGGGGGTCACGAACGTCGCTGCGCCGCGGTCGAACAGGCTGCGGCCGCCGGTCGGATCGGGGTCTTGCGGGCACGCCGCCGACGCCGCCTGCGCGGGCGCGAAAGCGGCCGTCGGACCGCTCGTCGCGCCCTCCGCGGGCGCGGTCGCGGCGGCGCTCTGCTTGCTCGCGCCGTCGGCGACCACGGTCGGCTTGCCGCGCGGATCGGGTGACACCGAGGGCTCCTCCACGCGCTGACACGCCGCCGGCACGCCGATCGCCGCGACGGCGACGAGCGCGATCGCGCCGGGGACGAGGTAGCGCGTCGACGACCTCACGACACGACCCGCAGCGCGTTGCCGGCGAGCAGCTCGTTGTGGCTCCCCCTGCGGTAGCCACCGAGATCGAGCGTCACGTAGGCGAAGCCGTGACGCTTGCCCGCCTCGACGATCGCCTCGCGCACTCCCGGTTCGAGGGCCCGCGCGAGCTCGACGAGATCGAGCTCGATGCGCGCGATCTTGTCGTGCCAGCGCACGCGCAGCTGCCGGAAACCAAGCGCCTTGAGCTCGGCCTCGAGCCCGCCGATCTGCGCGAGGCGATCGCGCGTGACGGCGGTGCCGTACGGCAGCCGCGACGACAGGCACGCCGAGGCCGGCTTGTCCCAGACGCCGAGCCCCAGCGCCCTCGCGTGGCGGCGCACGTCGGCCTTGGTCATCCCGACGTCGACGAGCGGGCTCACGATGGCCGCGTCCTTGGCCGCGTCGAGGCCGGGGCGGTAGTCGCCGAGGTCCTCGACGTTGGTGCCGTTGAGGAGCGCCGCGCCGGCGAAGCCGTGGGCGTCGGCCCACGCCCGCGCGACGGTGTAGAGCTCGGTCTTGCAGAAGAAACAGCGGTTGTCGGGGTTCGCCGCGTAACGCGGGTCGTCGATCTCGTGCGTCTCGACGAGCTCGTGGCGCGCGCCGATCTGCTTGGCGACCCGCTCGGCGATCTCCTTCTCGGCCGGCGCGAGGCTCGGGCTGACGGCCGTGAGCCCGAGCGCGCGACCGCCGAGCACGCGGTGCGCGACGAGCAGCACGAAGGCGCTGTCGACCCCGCCCGAGTAGCACACCACCACCGAGCCGAGCTCGCGCAGGCGAGCCTCGAGCGCGGCGAGCTGCGGGTCCTGGACATCGGCCATGGACGGCGGATCTACCACGAGGCGCGCCGCTCAGCCCGCCCTCACGCGAGCCCCCTGGCGCGGTGGCCGAGCAGCGTCGAGCGCGCGAAGTTGCACGCCGCGCAGTCGGTCGAGGAGCAGAGCAGCGCGGCCGGATCGCGCGTGAGCAGCGAGAGCGCCGTCGAGACCAGGCGCGACGCCGAGACGACGCACGCGTGGGCGTCGCCGATCGTCACGTCCTCGACGGCCGCGGCGGCGCGGAGCTTCGGCTCGACGACGCCGAAGCCGTCGGAGCACCCGGCGCCGCTCTCGACCTCGAACCACCGCCGCTCGCCGTCGACGCGCACGAAGGTCGAGTAGGCGCAGGCCGCGAGGTAGGCCGGCTCGGCCAGGCGCTCGGCGTGGTGGAGGATCGAGCAGCGCTCGAAGCCGACGCCGAGGAGCACCACGCGCGCGTCGAGCGCGCGCAGCCGCGCCCACGGCGATCGAGGGCCCATCGGATCCTCGAGCGGATGCGGTCGGCCGAGCTCATCGGCGCGCGGCCCGATCGCGCCGACGCTCTCGGTCGGGTGGAGGCTGCGGCGCGCGCCGGGGCGGTGCAGCAAGAGCTCCGCGAGGCGCCCCATCTTCCGCGGCGCGGTGCGCGCTGGGTCGAAATCGGGGAGCTCGTCGCGAATCGCGTCCCAGAGCTCGCGCGGCGCCGGCGGGTTCATCCACTGCGAGGGGTCGGTGAGCTGGCCGGTGAACGCCGGCCAGACGAGCGTGCGCGAAGGGCCGAGGGCCGCGAGCGCCGCGTCGACCACGGCGTCGATCCCGCCCGCGACGTGGCCCAGCGCGCGCGGCGCGCTGTGCAGCACGATCGTCTCGGCATCTCCGAACACGCGCTCGAAGCCACCGCGAATCTCGCTCGGCAGATGCACGCTCGAAGCCTGCCACGGAGGGCGGCGGGGGCGCGAGCCGCGGAGCGCCGCCCGAACGTCGCGACGCCCGCCCCTCCTCGGCCCGCCGACAGCGCCGCGCGCGTTGAATTGACGCGAGTTCCTCGGTGTACTGCGGGCCATGCGCAATTTGGGCCACCTCGGCGTCCCCGCTACCCTGGCGCTCGCCGCGACGATCGCCCTCGCCTGCACGAGCTCGCGCGACGCGCAGACCCGCACCGCCGCGGTCGCGGAGCCCGCGCGCGCCGTGC
>JAJXTK010000208.1 GCA_021783935.1 Myxococcales bacterium
GATCGCCGCCGAGGCCGCCGAGGTCGACGTCGCGCACGACACGGCGATGCGCGGCCTGCACGGCCTGCTCACCGCGCTCGCGATCCTCGCCGGCCCGGGCGCGCGCGCCGACGCGCTCAACAAGCTGCGAGAGCTGCTGCTCCCCGAGGGGCTCTCGGCGACGCAGAAGACCTACCGCGCGGAGGCCGGCGCCGCGGAGCTGCTCAAGTCACGCCTCGCCGGCGCGCCCGACGCGAAGAAGCAGCTCAAGGCGATCCCGGTCGACAAGCACGACGCGCTGCACGTCGTCGAGCAGTGGATGGCGAGCGCCAAGCGCCTCGGCGAGCTCGAGGACGAGCGCGCGAAGCTGCTCGGCGCCGCCGCCAACGGCGACAGCGCGCACGGCCTCGCCGCCCGCAACCGGTGGATCCGCGCGGTGAACGCGCTGGTCGCGAACGCCCAGCTGGCCGAGCTCGACGAGGCGACCGACCAGCTGCTGTTCGGCGCGCTGCGGCTCGCCGAGAAGAGCGCGGAGCGCCGCGCACACGGCGGCGCACCGGCCATCGAGGCGCCGGCGCCCGCGACGGCGGGGGCGGCGAGCACGGCGGCCGCGTCGGCGACGGCGAAGTAGCGACGCGTGCGTTGGCGAGAACCTCACCCGCCGCAGGCCGAAGGGGGGTGAGGTTCTCGCGCGTCGCGGCCCGAGAGGCGTCATGTCGGGGTGGGGGCCGGGGAGCGAAGGGTTCGGACCGTCGGCGGGGCGGTCGCGAGCGGGGGGTCTCACGGTTTCGAACCGTCGGCGCAGCGGTCCGCACCGGGGGGCGCGCGGCTGCGCACCGGCGCGAGGGGGGCCGCGACCGGGGGGTGTCACGGATTCGACCCGGGCGGGGCCGGTCCAGACCGGCGGATGTCACGGATTCGCGCGGTCACGAGGCCGGTCCAGACCACGGGCTCACACGGTTCAACGCATCGCGAGGGGGGTCTGGACCGGGCGGGGGCGCGGCGTCGAGACGGTGCGCGCGGCTCCGACAGGGAAACCGGGACGGTTCGCAGGGGCTAGCTGGCGGCGGTCGAAGCGACCGCGAGCGATGCGACCACGTCCGACGCGGGCACGAACAGCCCGAGCCCGAAGTGCGCCGCGTAGCCCAAGCAGATCGGGCCGCGCACGGCGCGCTCGAGCTCGAGGCGGACACCGAAGAAGCGCGGCGCTGCCGGGGGCCGCGCGGGAGCCCGGCGCTCGCGAACGAAGCGGTGGAAGCCCCGGCGAACCAGCTCGTCGCGCTCGATGATCTCCACCCGGCGCGCGGCGGGTAGCCCTCGTGAGGCCAGCTCTGCCTGCACCTGATCTTCGAGCGTGTGGTGCGTCGCCTTCAGGTGCCGCGGCGGGACGAACGGCGTCCGGCTCTGCCACAGGGTCGCTTCTGCGACCTCGGCGAGTTGGTGCTGACCGACCTCGGTGAAGGTCTCGCGACCGCCCAGGCCGACCAGCGTGACGGACAGCGGCGCCGCGGCTCCCTTCGCGAAGGTCGAGCGCAGCGCCCGGAGCGCGCGTTGCGCCTCGGCCCCGAGCCCCATGGGTGCGTGGACCAAGACGTGGTCGAGGTGTCCGTCATCGTCGAGGTCCAGCGGCACGAGCACGGCGTGCCGATGGCCCGCCAGCGGCTTGCCCTCGCCGTCGCGCCCCGAGAGCTCTGGGCAGCTCACGTCACCGACCTTGCTCAACAGGCCTCGGTGCAGGATCTCGAGCTGAGGCAAGGCGCGCGTCATCTGCGGCAGCACGTCGCGATGGCTCGCGTCGCTCGCCAGGGCGAGGAGCGCCGTGTCTGCGTTCGCCGCCAGGAGCGCGGGCCGTGAGGCGACGGGCGTCGGGGCGGTCGAAAGCGACGTGCGGTAGTAGAGCACCCGTCGCGACCCTGGCGGCTGCGTCCAGCCGTGCTCTTGAAGGAACGCGGTGTCGACGCAGAGAGCGCTGAAGGTGTCCTCGGGGAACGGGCTGCGTCGCGAGCGCTCCTTTGAGCGCTTCGGGTCGAGCCCTGCGCTCGACGTGGCCGCCTGCGCGCGCCACGCCGCGTAGTCGGCGGCCGCCATCGGGGCGAGCAGCGCGATCGGCTCGACGCCCGGTCGGTTCACGTCGAGCGCCGAGGCGACGTCGCCGTCGGGGAGCTCGGCGTCGTCGACGAGGCGCGCCTCGACGACCGACTCGGCGCGCCCAAGGTAGGAGATGCGCGGCACGATCTCGGCGAGCAGCGCGCTCGCCTCGGCGGAGAGCGGCGCGGGCCAGAGCACCGCCAGCTCGCCGCCGGGCCCGACGCGCGCGAAGGCGTCGAACACCTTGGCGCGATCTTCGGGGTTCTTGCTGCCGGTAGGCATGAAGTGGCGCGTGTGCGCGGCGATCCCGCGCGGCAGCCGATACGAGGGGAGCGCCGCCGCGAGCCCCTCGACGAGGCCGCGCGCGGCGGGCGGCGGCGCGACCCACCCGAGCTTCGAGAAGCCGGTGGCGAGCAGCGCCCGCACGATGCGCCACGGGCTCGGCGGCCACTCGACGAGCCCCTCGTTGACGTGGTTGCCCCAGGGGGTCGCGTGGTAGTGCCCGCCAGGGAAGCGGAAGACGAAGTTCGGCATCGGCGGCTCAGCCCGCGTACGTGACGGTGGTGACGCCGTGATCCTTCGCGAACAGCGGGGCGACGGCAGCGATCGAGGCGGTGAGCTCCGCGAGGAGCTGCGCTCGCGCGGGGAGCGCAAAGGCGACGTTGCGCGCGGCGATCTTGTCGCTCGTCACGCCGAAGTCGCACGCGGTGCGCAGCCGCAGCTGCCCGTCGAGCAGCGCCCGAAGCTTGAAGAGCCCGAGGAGCGTGAGCAGGCGCGTCGGCTCGTCGCCGAGGCCGTAGCCGCGGATCTGAGCGAGATCCAGGCTGGCGTAAAGCGTGATCGCGCGCGAGGTGAACTCGTCGCGGTGGAAGGGGACGTTGCCGAAGCCCTCCGAGGCCGTCCGCTTCTCGCCGCCATCGTCGCCCTTCTTCTCCGTGCCAGGTTTGACGTGGTCGTTCTTGACGCCGCCGGACGCCGCGACGCGCACCCCTTCCGCTTCGATGAACGCGCTGAGCGCGCGCGCGCAGCGCAGGCGGCCGTCGATGCTCTCGAGGAAGAGACCGTGCAACAGCGCGTTCGCGTCGTAGCGCAGCACGGCGCGCACGAACGACTGCCGATCGATCGGTCGATCCTTCGCGAGGCCGATTTCCTTGCCCAGCGTCGTATGGAAGGCGCCCTTGTCCGCCTTCTCGATGTAGACGCTGTTGAGCCGGTGCGCCTCGAGCATCGAGCTGGTGAGGAACTTCCCGTCCTTGTCCTGCACTTGCACGTAGCTGAGCCCGCGCAGCTCCGAGATCGGCGCGCGCGACGCCTCGTCCCAGCACGTGGCCTCGAGCCGATTGGCCATGCTCTGGGCGGACTCGACGAGCAGGCAGGTGCCCCCCTCCGTCTCGAAGGTCGCCGCGCCGAGATCGGGGAATCCGGTCGGCTGAAAGCGCTGGCCCTGCAACGGGGCGAGCGAGACGTCGAACAGGACCTTGTGCTGGTTCGCGAGGGGCGAGAGATCAATCGACATTTCGGCTGTCCTCCAGATCCTGAGGCTTGATGACGAGCTCGACGCACCGGCGCACGTCGGCGGCGCGAAGGGGGAAGGCGAGGCTGGCGCCGAGGCGGCGCGCGGCCCGGGCGTCTGCGACGAAGTGCCGCACGCGCGGCGTCAGGCCGGTCGCGCGCAGGCGCCGCAGTGCGACGGCGAGCGCGCCCCCGAGATCGCCGGCCGCGAGGCGCGCGATGGGCTCGGGGTCGATCGGGATCGTGAGCGGTTCGCCGAAGACGACGGGCGTCGAGAGGTGCACCAGGCGCGCGACGGCGTAGCCCGCATCGAGGCTCGTGCCTTGGCGTCGGCGCGCCTCGGGCAGCGACAGCTCACGCTCCCACCAAGCGATCGCCATCAGCGGGCGCGCGAGCGCGAGGATCCGTCGGTCGTCGACCTGCCCGGTGAGGAACGCGGCGACGTCGCCGAGCGAGGCCGCCACGCCTGGCGCGCCGACCAGGCCGAGCCCGCGCGTCGGGAGCCCGGGGGCGAGCTGCACGCGCCGGCGCACGAGCGCGATGCAGTCGCGCTCGAGATCGTCGGCGGCGCACACGACGTCGGGGTCTCTCGCTAGTCCCCCGCCGTCGACGGCGAAGCGCGCTCGGCCCCGAGGGGCGTGCGCCCGGTGGGGGCTGCGTGAGCGTTCGAGGGGGAGGAAGTGCGCGCGAACGTTTAGCCACGCCTGGCCCCCCTGGGTGCGCAGCGCGACGTCCTGCGAGGCGAGCGCCGCAGCGAGCCGGAATTCGACCGACCCGTCGTCGACCGCAGAGAGCCACGCCGGGCGAAGAATGGGCAGGGGCGCGAGTTGCCGAATCGGATCGGCCACCCTCTGCGGGCTGCCGGTGAGGGCCGCCTCGGCGCGGCCGAGCGCGACGAGCAGCGACTGCCATCGCGCCGGCTCGGCGCCCGCGCGGCAGACGGCGAGGATCGCCTCGTCGAGCGCGCGGGCCGCGGCGGTCACGGACTTGGGCGCGCCCTTGTCGCGCGCGAAGCGGCGCACGCCCGAGAGCCAGGCCTCGACGTCATCGAGCAGCACGTCGTGCGGCTGCGCGGACACGGCCCAGCGGCCGAGGGGCACCGCGAGGTTCGCCTGGCCGTTGCGCTCGATGTACCCGAAGCGCTCGAAGTGGCTGATGCCTCGTGCGGCGCCGAGGCGAGCGACGGCACGTGCGGCTTCCTGTGCGCTGCCGGCGGTGTTGCGCCCCGAGCGAGTCCGCCCCTCCGCGAAGAGAGCTCGGACCTCACCGAAGAGCGCCGGCGATCGCCAAAGCGGCATCCACTGCTCGCCGCGAGGCCCCTCGTCCGCGCTCGCCGCGCTCCCATACCCCGAGGCCGCCGCTCGGACTGCGAACGGCGCCGCGGCCAACGGGAGGTTGGTGGCATCTGCCGTTCGCACGAGGCTCGACGCGAAGACGACCGAGCCCTCGAGCATCAGCACGAAGTCCCAGGGGTTCACGAGCGAGTTGCCCTTGAAGCCCGCGCCCATGTTGTCGCCACCCGCGCTGCCTGGGGAGAATTGCCCAACTGCTTTGCGGCTCAGACCTGAAGTCGGCTCTCCGAAGAGCGCGGCGGCCAAGAGCGGCGCGGCCTCGGGCCTGGCGATGCCTGCGGGATCGGAGCAGGCGAAGAGCACCGCGAGGTGCTGCATCGAGTTGTTGGTGAAGTCGAGCCGACCGTCATTCCCTCCGGAACCAAGCAGCGCCGGCCAAGACGCGTCGCCGTCGGCGCCGATGGCGAGCGCGGCATCGAACCACTCGAGCAGGCCACCCTCCCAACTGCGGCGGCAGGCCCCGAGCAGCTGATCCTTGAGCCGGTCCTTCTCGGCCTTCGCTGCCTTTAGCTCCGCCGCGCCGTCCGAATCCTTCTTGCTCGCGCCCTTCACGGCCTTGTCGGCGGCGTCGAGGCGCTCCATCGCGGCGGCGAGGGGCGCAGAGAGCGCGCGCGACGAGCGGATGCCGCGACGAAACGCTTCGAATCTCGGCGCGACGCTCTCCTCGATCGGGGTCAGCCCCACGTCGCGCTCGTAGAAGAACCCGCTCCCGCCGTTCCACGGACTGAGGATCGGCGTCGGCGCGTAGTCGCGCAGGAAGAACGAGAGCAGCTCCTCGCGCGACAGCTCGGTGACGAGCCAGAAGGACTCGTCCTTCCAGAAGCCTCGGACGTTCGGATCGCGTTGCTCGGCGACGAGCCGCAGGACCGCGAGCGCCTTGAGGTAGCTGCCGAGCGGCGTGGGCGAGCAGCCTTCGAGCTTGTGCAGGTGGATGGTCATGCGAACGCGTCCTCCGTGTCCAGCCGCGAGGCGCGCACGTCGGCGACGCGGACGAGCGCCTCGAGGTAGGCGAGCGCGAAGGGGCCGTGCCGGCCGACGAGCCCGCGCACCCGCTCGCCCCACGACGCCCCGTAGCGAGCGCCCATCCCCATCACCGCGGCGGCCAGCGACAACTCGAGGCTCGGCAAGGCGAGGCGCTCACCCGCGGCATCGGCGAGCTCGAGGGACGGGAGCACGTCTCCGTCGCAAACGCCGTGGATCCCGCCGTGACGCCGCTGCTGGTCGTGCGGGGTGCTCGTCCAAAGGGTGCGAACCTTGCCGTGGTGGGCGCACACGAGCCACGCCAGCAGGTCGAAGTCGGCGGCGGAGAGCGCGACGATTTCGGCGACGACCGGCGAAGTTGCGATCGCCTCGGCCTCGGAGGGGAGCTCGGCCGCAGTGCCGAGCGCCTCGAGCAGTGCTCGGTGCGGCCCGAGCAGCGCGGAGTGGAAGGGGGAGGCTCGGCGGAGCACCTCGAAGAGCGCGAGCACGCTCGCGAGCTCGTGGCGGAAGCCGGGGCGCTCGGGATACGGCGGTCGCGCCCACGCGCTCTCGGGCGCCTTCGCGAGATCGCGTCGCGCGCCCCCCCTCGCGCTCGCTCGGCTGCCGGTGAGGATCGCGTCCTGGAAGATCTGGTGACCCTTGCCGACGTCGTGCCAGCGCGCGGCGAGCGCGACGACGTGCACGAGCGATGGTGGGATCCCGATGGCCGCGCAAAGAGCACGAGCCTCGCGCTCCGCCTCCAGACCGTGGGTCGCGATGGTCTTCCATTCGGCACGAGAGAGCTCCTCACCCTCCTGTGCCGACGACGCGGCCGACAGCGCTCGCGCCGGCGCGCCGCCGAGCGAGGCCGAAAGGGGCACGGCTTCGACGCGCTTCGCCTTGGGATCCCAGCCGCGCTCGGGCGAGTACCCGCCGGCGTCGGCGTCGAGCAGCACCGTCATGCCGGGCACGATCCGCTTCGGATCCCGCTCGGCCCAGACGCCGTCGAGGTAGTCGAAGACGTAGGTCTTGCCCTTCCAAGCGCGAATCTCGCCGATCGCCACGGGGCACAGCTCCTCGCGCCTCGGAGGCTCTTCGAGCCGCAGGCCCGCGCGTCTCGGCGAGCTCGCGCTCTGGCCGGTTACGCCCTCGAGCGGTCGCCAAAACACGGTCACGTCACGCTCGTCGCCGGAGCGGATGAAGCGGCTGACGTCGAGGTCCGCGCCGGAGAGGTCGGCGCTCGTGTCGAACAGGTCATCGAGGTCGCGACGACGCAGCACGTGCAGCGGCGCGTAGGGGAAGAGGCGCGCGAGCAGCGACGCGTCGCGGCTCCCCAGCTCGTCCTCGAACGCTTCGAGGCAGCGCGGCGACGCGTCCGCCTCGCGCGACAGCAGCCCGGTGATCCCTTCGTCCGCCGCCAGTAGCTCGACCTGCGAATAGGGGGCCGAGCCCTTGTCGTCTGGCGGCGTCGCGCCGACGACAATCGCCGTTCCTTGGTCGCCGACGTACCTGGCGACGCGGCCGAACCGCTGCACGAGGCTCGGCCACGGCGCGAGCTCGGTGAGCAGCGTCCGCGCGGAGAGATCGACGCCAGCCTCGACGACCTGCGTGGCGACGACGATTCGGCCGGCCGAAGGCATGGCCGCGTCTCGCCGCAGGAACTCTTCGGCCCAGCGGGCGCGCTCGTGTCCGCGGAAGCGGCTGTGCACCAGGCGCAGCTCGGGCCCTGTGGCGGTCGCCGGCTGCGCCTCGCGCTTGGTCTTCTTGCCCTTGCCACCGGAGACGGCCGCCTCGAGCGCGTCGAAGACGGC
Organism: Myxococcales bacterium; assembly: GCA_021783935.1. Lineage (GTDB taxonomy): Bacteria > Myxococcota_A > Polyangia > Polyangiales > JADJMO01 > CAIXWQ01. The sequence goes on from JAJXTK010000208.1 coordinate 7,703, forward strand.
GTTGGCCGTGGCGACGCGATTCACGATCACGAGGGTCAGGCTGGCTGGCAGGTGCCTCGCGAGCGCCTCCTTGGCGATCGCATCGGGCCCCTGGACCTCCCTCGCGCGCTCGAGCGGCTTGCGCACGGCGAACAGGCCGCCCTCGCGGAGCGCTGCGGGGATCGCGAGCGGCGCCTCGATGGGCGCGGGCCGATCGACGGTTGCAAGCCAGTTGGTCTGGAGCGTGGCGCTCATCCACCAGGTGTGCGTGGGCCGCAGCGGCGTCGATCCCTTGGCGGCATCCTCGGCGCGGAAGGCCGCGAGCTGGACGCTGGTCGCGAGCCCGACGTCCATCAGCTGAACCTCGTCGAAGACCCAGAGCGCGTCTTGGTGCAGCAGGCCGTACTCCATGGGCCAGAGGCCGCGCGCGGCGGCGTAGCCGCGGTTGAGCGCGCGCGAGAGCAGCATGTCCTGCGTGCCCACGAGGATCGCGGGCGTGTCGACGTCGAGGACCCAGCGATCGGCGACGACACCGCCCATGAGCACGTGGACGCGGGCGCGCTCGGCAAGGCCAGCGCGCTCGACCCAGCCACGGATCGCGCGCTCGGTCTGCTCCACGAGCACTCGCATCGGCAGGCAGAAGACCAGTCGTCGCGGCCACGTGCCATCCGCCCGCTCGACCCGGTGATACAGCCACGGCAGGACGACCCCCGCCGTCTTGCCGAATCCGGTGGGTATTCGGATCGTCCGCTCCCTGCAGCTCGGATCCTCTCCGAGCTCCGCCTGCCAAGGGTGAGGCGCTTCGGCCCCCGTCACGCGCGCAAAGAAGGTTCGGTAGTCCTTGTTCATCGCCGACTGCCGAGCCTCGCACGTTTTCGCAACCCCCATCGGACAGCCAACGTCCGCCACCGGCTCGCGCGCAGCCGATTCGCGAATGCGGGGCACTTCGACATGAGGCCGTGCCCCTGCGCAGGCCCCTCAAGCGAGCGTCTGGCACGCCGCGAATTGACTGGCCGCACTACCAGCCTTTGCAGCCGGCCGCCGGCTTCCTCGTCCCCCGCGCATCGGACACGCAGCCCCCGAAGGGGGCTTCACCCCCGAGACCCCGGTCTCGACCGGGGGAATCGAGCCGGCGGGGGCGACTCGCGGCCGGTCTCGACCGGAGGAATCGACCGGTCGCCTGCGAATCACGCGTGCGGCTTCGCAGACGCCGTGACGAGCCGCGACACGCCGGTGCAGAACGCGCGGAAGCTCTTCGACGCGTTCGTGCCTGGATCCAAGAGGGGACCGACGCGGCGAGCGCCGTCGATCTTCTGGTACTCGGGGACCAGCTGACGCAGCAGCTCCACCGGCCTGACGAGCGCGTCGGGCTCTCGGAGGCGCGTCCGGTTCGCCTCCTTCGCGATCCGGTCGGCGCCGAACGCGCGGCCGAGCGCCGTGAGGTCTCCGGCGATCCACGCCTCCAGCTCGTGGCACGCGATGCGGACGAGCCCGGGCTTGCCCGACTGCGCGACGTGCTCGGCGAGGCGCGCCTTGACCTGTTCGCAGGGCGCCGCGTCCTGATCGCGGAGGATCACGAACGAGGAGTCGGGGCGTCGCCAGCCGCGCAGCTTGCGCGCGATGTTCCTCTCGAGATCCTGCTTGCCCTCGAACACGAGGTAGACGACCTCGACCTCGGCGGGCAGCAGCCGCGGCAGCACCCCTTCGAGCAGCGCCTTCGCCGAGGGCTCCTCGAGCAGCAGCACGAGCGCGCTCATCGCGGGTGCGAGCCCT
>JAJXTK010000209.1 GCA_021783935.1 Myxococcales bacterium
ATCTGTCCGGGGGCCACGCCGCCCGAGCGACCGGGGTTCAGGCCGAGCGCGCCGGCGCCGTCGGGCTCCGCGGCCCCGGCGCCGACCACGGCCGCCGAGGGGGCCGTCCCGCACGACCCCTTGATGAGGGCGATGGAGGAGACCATCGCCGACATGCACAAGCGCAACGAGGAGCTGGCGAAGGAGGAGGCCGACGATGCGGCCGCCGCGGCGAGCGCCTCGGCCGTGGCCTCCGCGGCCCCGTCGACCCCGCCTGCCCCGAGCGCGTCGGCGGCGCCGAGCGGCGAGATCGAGCCGCAGGGGGGCTACGCGAGCCAGCTCCCGCCCGACGATCTCGAGGACAAGGTCGTCGCGCAGATCTCCAAGGAGGATCAGGCGCGCATCGCCGACAAGGACCTGCCCGGCGTCGTCATCGGCCGCTCGCTCGCCAAGTCGCTCGGCGTCGGCCTCGGCGGTCGCATCCGCATCACCTCCCCCTCGGTGGGCTTCGCGTTCGGCTCGCAGCACGCGCCGGTCGCGCGGCAGTTCAAGGTGATCGCGCTCTTCGAGGCGGGCTTCGATCAGTACGACTCGAAGCTCGTCTACGTCGATCTCTACGAGGCGCAGGCCTTCTACGACCAGGGCGACAGCGTCACCGGCGTCGAGATGCGCGTGTCGGACATCGGCAACGCGCGCAAGGTCCGCGACGAGGTCGACAAGCGGCTCGCCAACGGCGTCTATCACGTCATGGACTGGGAGGAGCTGAACCACCCGCTCTTCACGGCGCTGAAGATCCAGCAGATCGGCATGAGCGCGGTGCTCGCATTGATCATCGTCGTCGCGGCCTTCACGGTCATCGCGACGCTCATCATGATCGTGCTCGACAAGCGCAAGGAGATCGCCGTGCTCAAGGCGATGGGCGCGCGCGACGGCGCGATCCTGCGCGCGTTCATGTACCAGGGGTTCATCATCGGCGCGGTCGGCACCGCGATCGGCCTCGCGCTCGGCTTCGCGGTCTGTCGCGGGCTCTTGATCTACGGCTTCCCGCTCGACCCCAAGGTCTATTTCATCTCCCGGCTCCCGGTGGAGGTGCGACCGCAGGAGTTCCTGCTCACCGGGTTCATCGCGATCTTGATCTGCCTCGCGGCCACGGTCGTCCCCGCGCTCCACGCGGCGCACATCCGCCCCGCCGACGGCCTCCGCGCGCACTGAACGCGCGACAGTCGCCAATCGACGACACCCGCGCAGCCGACGTCGTCGATCGACGACGCACCGATCGCCACGCGCGCGAAAACTCGGCCGAGTTTCGGCCGCGCAGCGCTGGCCTGCGCCTTGCGTCGCGCGGGGCATGCCCCGTCCGTGCCGCGCGCTTCCGGTCGCTGGGGTGCTCGCCGTCCTCGCGCTCGCCCCCCGTGCGGGCGCGGAGGCCGTCACCGACGCATCCCGGCTCGCGCCGGTCGAGGTGGAGCCGTCGGCGCGGACCGACCATCCCCTCGCGGTGCGCGGCGAGATGAACCTCCTCTACGACGGGGTCTTCGGCTCGACCGACGGCTTCGCCGGCGCGACCGTCGCCTACTCGCTCGATCGGCACGTCTCCATCGAGGGGACCTTCGGCTGGGGGTTCGGCAACCTCGCCACCACGGGCGCGAACGTGATCCTCATGGGGCGCTACGCGATCCCGTTCGGTCGCGCGGGCGTGCACGCCCTCACCTTCGCCCTCGGCCCCTCGACGTTCTTCGGCGGCGACTACGGCACCACCTGGGTCGCGCGCGGCGAGGTCGCCTACGAGCTGCGCACGCGCGCCGGCTTCTCGCTCCTGGTCGGCGCCGGACCGTCGCTGGTGCTCGCCGACTCGCGCGTGGTGCACCGCGATTGCGGCGGGTGGGCGCTCTTCTGCGCGTCGGAGCTGCAGTTCAAGGCGGGCGACGTGCCGCTCCAGCTCCGCGCGGCGGCCGGCTGGGCGTTCTGAGCGGCCCGCCGGCGTGAGTCCCGGCGCCGATTGCGATAACCACTCGGCGCATGGACGCCGTCGCCAGCCCGTTCTCGACGATCTCCCCCCTCGACGGCTCGCCGCTGGATCCCGTCGAGGAGACCCCGCTCGACGCCGTCGCCGCGATCGTCGCGAAGGCGCGCGCGGCGCAGGTCGCGTGGGGGCAGAGGCCGCTGAGCGAGCGCATCGAGGCGCTCTGGCCGCTCAAGGATCGCATCCTCGATCGTGGCCCGGAGATGGCGCGCCTGCTGCGCAAGGAGTGCGGCAAGCCCGAGGGGGAGACCTGGACGGCCGAGGTCATGCCCGACGCCGATCTCGTCGACTACTGGGTCGACAAGATCGAGGAGCTGCTCGCGCCCGAGGAGGTCCCGCTCGATTCGCTCACCTACCCCGGCAAGACGGGCAAGCTCGTCTCGGTCCCGCGCGGCGTCCTCGCGCTCATCACGCCGTGGAACTTCCCGGTCGCCATCCCGCTGCGCACGATCATCCCGGCGCTGCTCGCGGGCGACGCGATCGTCTTCAAGCCGAGCGAGTACTCGCCGCGCTCGGGGGCGTTCGTCGCGCGGCTGCTCGAGGGGCTCGTCCCTGAAGGGGTGTTCACGCTCGTGCAAGGCGGGGGCGCGCAGGGCAGGGCGCTCGTCGACGCGGCGCCCGACCTCGTGGTCTTCACGGGCTCGGTCGCGACGGGCAAGAAGATCGCGCTGGCGGCCGCGGCGAACCTCGTCCCGGTGAGCCTCGAGCTCGGCGGCAAGGACGCGGCGATCGTGCTCGCGGACGCGGATCTCGAGCGCACCGCGCGCGGCATCGTCTGGGGCGCGTTCACCAACGCGGGGCAGAACTGCGCCGCGATCGAGCGCGTCTACGTCGAGCGCAAGATCGCCGACAAGTTCACCCAGCGCGTCGTCGAGCTCACCAAGGCGCTGCGGGTCGGCGAGGACGTGAGCCCGCTGACGACCCCTGCGCAGCTCGCGATCGTCGAGCGCCACCTCGCCGCGGCGCGCGAGGCGGGCGCCAAGATCCTCGTCGGCGGCGAGAGGACGGGGCAGGGGCTCGGCTTCCAGCCGACCGTGCTCGAGGTGTCGGGCGCGGCCGAGAAGAGCCCGATCATCCTGGACGAGACCTTCGGCCCGGTGCTGCCGATCGTGATCGTCGAGGGCCCCGACGACGCGATCGCGCGCGCCAACGACTCGCGCTACGGGCTGACGGGCAGCATCTGGAGCAAGGACGTCGAGCGGGCCGAGAAGCTCGCGATGCGCCTGCGCACCGGCGTCGCGACGGTGAACAACCACGCCTTCACCGCGGCGCTCGCGGCGGCGCCGTGGACGGGGGTCGGCGAGTCGGGCTTCGGCGTGACCAACTCGAAGCACGCGCTCAAGGAGTTCACCCGCCCGCGCTTCATCCTCGTCGATCGCAGCAGGGCCAAGAGCGAGCTCTGGTGGATGCCGTACACCGAGAGCCTGCTCAAGACCGCGCAGGCGCTCGCGATCCTGCGCTCGGGCTCGCAGGGGATCGTCGCGAAGTTGAAGGCGGTGTGGCAGTTGATCACCAACGCGCCGAAGCGGCTCGCGGGGAAGTGATCGCTACATGACGCAGTGACCGGCGTTGCAGCCCGTCAGGCCGAGCTTCTTGCAGTCGACCTGCTGCGTATGGCCGGTCACGCAGACCGAGAGCACATCGCCGCTGCACGCGCCGGCTGTGCCGGTCGTGCAGTCAGAGGGCGCGCCCGTGTCGTAGGCGCACGATGCGCCCGTCGAGCTCTGCACGCAGCGTCCTCCCGGAAAGAGGCTGCAGTCGTGGTAGCTGACGCGGCCCATGTGATCGCATCCGAGCTTGATGTCGCCGTCGCACTTGTCGCGGCCCGAAGGGTCGCAGCCGACCGGGGCGCGATCGGTGCAGCCGGTCGCGGAGCTTGGATCGCAGTGCGTGTACGAGTGCCCGCAGTCGCGCGTCGTCGTCCCGCCCGAGTACGTGAGCGTCGCGACGTCGCCGGTGCACGTGACCGTCGGCACGGGCAGCTCGCCCCCGTTCCACCAGCAGCCGTCCTCTTCGCAGTGGAAGCCCGGTGCAGGCTTCGTCTTGAGCGCGAGGATGGTGTCGCAGTTGAGCGGCACCGAGAGCGCCGCGCGCTTCTCCCAGCTCCAACGCTCGTTCGAGCCGCCTTGCGGGATCACGCGCTCCTCGTCGCCGCTCGGCTGGGCGCAGAGCGCGGTGAGCGTCGCCATGAAGTCGTCCACGGTCTGCGTCGTGTCCGGCTGATAGAGGCTCTTCGTGCAGGCGCCCTCGAGCGCGCAGGCCTCCGCGATTTGTGGTGCCGTAAGCGGCTCGGGCTCCATCGGGCGATTCGGCCAGGCCTCGATCGCGGTCACCGAGACGGTGCCGTCGGCGGCAGTGCCGTACGACGCGCCGGTGGGAGTGCCAGTGTCGCAGACGGCGCCGGCGGGACAGCCCGACGACCCGCTGCTGGACGAGCAGCCGGTCGAGACGAGCTGGGCGAGCGTGAGCGGAACGAGCGCGAGGAGCTTGTTCATGGTGCCTGCCCGCTGGAGCAACGCCCACGCCACGCTTGAATTCTCAGTCTCTCATCGTCGGGGGACCACCTTCGTGAACCCGCGCCGGTGTGGCGAGATCACGACAGCCGTTGCCGCAGCAACGTCGCCGCCGCGGCGCGCGCGCAGTGGCGGCAGTAGCCGACCTTCTCGAGCCGGCCGAGCACCTCCTTCGCCGTGCGCAGCGCGGTCGGCTCGAGCCCCTTGCCGTCCTCGTCGACGAGCGTGATCAGCGACTTGCTGATGTCCGCGATCGCGCGCTTGCGCTCGACGAACGTCGCCTCGCGGAGCTTGCGCAGGTGCTGCGGGAACACCCGCTCGTTCTCGACCCGCTCGCCGGGGTGGTCGATCGACCACGCCGCGATGGCGCTCAGCACCCCGCGCCGGAAGTCGCTCGCGTCGCCGCGCCCCTGCAGCATCTTCTCGATTTGCCCCATGAGGCGGGCGTCGGCCTCCTCGTACTCGCCGGTGATCGAGTTTCGGATCTTCTCGCCCTTCACCCACATCGACACGTGGCGCACATAGCGCTCGAACAGCTCGGCGTAGCTCCGCTCCTCGACGAGCCCCGAGGCGGCGCGCAGCTCGTCCTCCCACAGATCGAGCAGCCGCGCGCGGCACGCCTCGCGGAAGCTCTTGGTGTCGTGATAGCCGCCCGGGAGCGTGTCCTGCTGCAGCCACTCGTACTCGGTCGTGCGCGTGCAGAGCTCGTCGAGCTCGTCGAGCACGGCGAGGGGCGACAGGCACGCGAAGCGCTGGCTCTGCGCCGCGTCGAGCAGCACCGTCTTGATCTCGCGCGGCGAGGCGCCGACGCGCCCCTCGTAGATCGGGTAGCCGTGGCTCTCCTCGTAGACGAGCCGGATCGACGCGCGCAGCAGCTTCGCCTGCTCCGACTCGAGCCGCTCGGGGATGGTCCCCTTGGCGTACAGGTCGGCCTTCTCGAGCGCGCTGAGCCCCGCGGCGAGCGCGCCGAGGCCTGGGCGGTCGGCGGGGAACTTCGCGTCGCTCGCGCGTCGCATGCGCGTGAGCACCGCGAAGAGCGCGGCGACGAAGGTCGCGTGCGGCGCGACGTGCCTGCGCACCTGCGCGGCGATCTGCGCCTCGTAGATCGCCTGCTCGTCGACCCACGAGCGCAGGTAAGGCGTGCGCAGCAGCTCGAGCCGCCCGCGGAAGCTCGCCCACTCGGGGTGCTCGCGCAGCGCGTGCAGGTGCACCTCGTTGGCGCTGCCGATGAGGACGCTGTTGAGCTGCACGTTCTGGTGCTGCAGCGCGACCTCCCCCGTCTCGACCGAGAGCTGAAGGTACTTGTAGGCGTCGAGCGGGCGCTTGAGCAGGTCGCTGTACTCGAGGATCCCGCCGTGGGCGTCGATGAGCTCGCCGAACGCCTCGAAGAGCGTGATCGCTTGCAGCGACGTCGGCAGCGCGGCGAGGGAGCGATCGGCCGTGATCTGCCGCTCGCCCGCGTCGACCGACATCTGCGGGCCGATGGTGACGGCGCCGACGCGGTAGCGCCGCGAGACGAAGAAGCGCTCGACGAGCACGTGGCGCAGCACCTCGCGCAGATCGCCGCGGTAGCTCGCGAGCAGCGCCTCGAAGACCTGCTGCGACTTGTGCGAGAGGCGCCCGCGCAGGAGCCACTCCGGCGGCGGCTCGGTCGCGCCCGCGGCGGCGAGCGTGCGCTCGAGCAGCTCCCGCCGCGCGTCGACCGGCAAGAGGAAGAGCGGATGGTCGCGGACCTCGGAGACGAGCTTCGCGTCGATCAGCTCCTCGTCGAGGTGCGCGTAGCTCGCGTCCTTGGCGAAGCGCGCTTGGTTCTCCTCTTCGCTGAACCCGATCCTCGACTTGATCGTCTTGGCGCTCGGAAAGACCCAGTGGAAGCGATAGAGCCTGCCGTCCTCCTGCGTCGAGTAGTGCTCGAGCGCGCGCATCATGCAGGCCGCGATCGTCGACTTCGACGAGCCGTTCGGGCCGTGCAGGAGGATGAGCTTGTTCGGGCGCCCCTCGCGGCCGAAGTTCGAGAGGATGCGGAAGATCTCCTCCTGCACCTCCTCCTGGCCGACGAGGCGCTCTCGACGCGTCGCCGGATCGGCGAACGGCAGATCGAAGAGCGCATAGCGAGTCTGCTTCCCCCACGGCCTGTCGACGCTGGTGGTGCCGTAGAACTCGAACATGTCGCGCACGTAGCGGCTCGCGTCGCGCCCTAGCCGACGCGGATCCTTGGCGAACAGCTCGAGGTACTCCTGGAACGACATCACGCGTCGACCGGCCGCGAAGGACTCGCGAATCTGGCCGACGACCCGATCGAGCTCGGAGGTCACGTCGACGCCGTCGCGCGCGCCCGGCTTCGCGCCCGCGGGCGGCCGCTGCGAGGGGGACTTCGACGATGCGGGGGAGCTGTCGTGCATCGCGCCAGAGCGTACCCCAAAGCGCTCCCACCGCCGGCGGATCGACGTCGTCGTCGGCGAGGTGCCAGGTGATGGTCGCGTCGATCTGCGCTACGACGCGGTCGTGTCGCCGCGCCTCGCCCGATGCGTGCTCGCCGCCGTCCTCGCGACCGCCGTGGTGGCCCGCGACCCCGCCCCCGCGCGCGCCGACGAGGCGCCGGCCTCGGCCGTCGCGCGCGACGCGTTCGGCTCGGAGGAGCCCCTCTGCGGCGACGGGCGTGCCGACACGTGCAGGCGGCTGTGTCTGCGCGGACGGCAGGCTTCGGCCTGCTACGAGCTCGGGCGCATGTACGAGTGGGGCAACGCGCAGGTCTCCCAGGACTCCTGGTCGGCGCGCAGGTTCTACCTGATCAGCTGCAGCGGCGGCGACGCGCGCGGGTGCAACGGCGCCGGCTACCTGTACGGCACGGGCAAGGGGCCGCCGCAGAACTACGCGCGCGCCGTGCAGCTCTACTCGTGGGCCTGCCGCCTCGGCTACCCGCTCGGCTGCTTCAACGTCGGCGTCATGCACGAGAGCGGCTTCGGCGTCCGCAAGAGCATCGGCGCGGCGGCGATGCTCTATCGGCGCGCGTGCGACGCCGGCAACGCGAACGCGTGCAGCTCGCTCGGCGTGCTGTTCTACAAGGGGGTCGACCCCGTCTTCAGCGATCCGGTCGGCGGCATCGAGCTGCTTCGGCGCGGCTGCGCCGGCGGCAATCAGTGGGGCTGCGATCGGCTCAAGGACTACGGCTACGCGCCGTGATCACGGCGTGATCGCGCGTCGACGCGGCGCGCGCGCCCGTTCGCTCAGGCCGCGAGGCGCGCCTCCTCGCCGAGCGCGGCGGCCAGCTGGCGACGCGCGCGGTGCAGGCGCGACATCACGGTGCCGATCGGGATGCCGAGCTGATCGGCCGCGTCGCGGTAGCTGTGCTCGCCGACGTCGACCAGGAGCAGCACCTGGCGGAACGGCTGCGGCAGCGCCTCTACCGCCTGGCGCATCCGCGGCGTGAGCCCGCTCATCGGCACGGCGGGCGCGTCGGGCGCCGGTTGCGTCCACGCGCACGGGTCGACGCCGAGCGCGCGCATCGCCTCGCGCTCGCGGCGGCGACGGCGGTAGCCCGAGACGAACACGCTGAAGACGATCGTCTGGGCCCACGATCGGAGGTTGGTCCCCGGGACGAACTGCCGGCGGCAGCGCAGCGCCCGCTCGATCGCGTCCTGCACGAGGTCGTCGGCGTGGGCGTCGTCGCGGGTGAGCCGGAGCGCGCGGGCGCGCAGATCCTGGCGGATCGCGAGGAGGTCCCGCACGAACGCGTCATTCGTCGCCGGCACGTCGGTCGGCGCGCCAATCGGCGCGGGGATCGGCGCGGGGATCGGGGTCGCGGAGATCGTCGAGATCGTCGAGAGCGTCATCGTCGGGGTCCTTGTCGGGGTCGTTCTCGAAGCGTCGTCCAAGCTCGAGGGCGCACCTCGCCCGACCCGCGTCGAGCACGAGCGTGCACGCGGGCCTCGAGTCGCCGCGGGGGTCGCGTCGGATCGCGGCGTAGGATGCGTCGGGGTCAGTGGCCGTCGAGCGGCGACGCCGTCGGGTGAGAGCAAGCGGCGCGCCAGGCGCGGCATCGCGCGAACGGCTTGGAATTTCGAGGTCGAATCCGCGTCGCCGCTGCCAGAATGACACCCCGCGACCGCGGTCGCGACAACACGTCCCGCGCTCACGACGACGCACCCGCTCCGATCGAGGGTGCTAGCGTTCCTACTCGAGCCTCCGCAGCGACGTGGCCGCGCTCGACTCCGACCCGCCTCCTCGTTCGCGTACGGCTCTTGCGACCCGATGCCTCCTCGCGACCGCCACGACGACCCCCTGCGCCTTCGTCGCACCATCGAGCGCGCGATCGTGTCGGAGTCGCCGCGCAGCGAGATCGTCGCGATGCTCGAGCGGCTGCACCGGGTCGCCTCCGACGGGACCGAGGAGCGTCGGTACGCCGAGCGGCGACTCGCCGAGCTGGTGCTCGAGTCGGAGCCGTGGCGCGCCGCCGTGTTCGTGAGGCGGCTCTTGCGCGACGGCCCTGACGACGACGCGTGCTGGGCGCTGATGGGGCTCGCGCAGGCGCTGCTCGGGCATCACCGCTTCGCGGCCGCGTCGTATCGGCGCGCGCTCGCGCTCGATCCGGGAAACCCCTGGTACGCCCACAACCTCGGGCACATCCTCGACGTGGCGCTCGATCGGCCGCACGACGCGCTGCCGTACCTGCACCGGGCGTGCGGCGCGCTGGGCGACGAGCCGGCCATCGCGTGTTCGCTCGCTCACGCGCTCCTTCGTGTCGACGACCTGCTCGGCGCGCGCAAGGCGATCGCCGCCGCCGCCGCGGTCAGTGGTCCGCGCGACCCCGACGTGGCCGCGATCACCGCGGCGATCGAGCGCGTCGAGGAGGGGCGCAGGCGCAGCCGCCGCGACGCGCACGACCGCGGGCTCGGCGACGCGGAGCTGGCGGCCGAGCACCGCGCGCTGGTCC
>JAJXTK010000210.1 GCA_021783935.1 Myxococcales bacterium
GCGTGCGTCGCGACCGCACCGAGCTCGACGCGGTCCTCGTACCGATCGATCGCGGCGTCGGCGCAGTCGACGTCGGCCTCGGTGGCCCCGAGGCTCTTCACCGCGAGCGCGAGCTCGCGCGCGGTGGCGAGCCGGCCCAGCCGCCAGAACTGGAGCTCGAGGACGGTGCGGTAGGCCTCCTCGTCACGGCGCGTGTGGAGCCCGCGAGCCGCTCCGATGCGCGCGAGGACCGAGCGGACGATTCCCAGCGTGTCGTACTGCACGACGCGCTGGCATGCATGCGTCACGGCGACGATCTGGCCCCAGAGGTCGAAGCCGTCCGCGGTGGTGCCGACCTCGAACGGCAGGTAGATCCGCCGTCCGAGGGTCGAGGCGAAGTGATGGAGGAAGTGGTCGCAGCAGACGACGCCCAGACCTCGCAGCACGCGTGCGGCGACGTGCATCTCGACGGCGGTCCGCTTGTCGATGACCGTGGCGCCGAAGTGCGACGTGAGGTCGCCGACGAAGTCGCGTACGAGGTCGGGCGCCGGCTGCCTCACCGCTGGCCCCCGTCGGGCACGACCTGCATGCACGCGTGGGCCGTGTCGCCGGCGTCGTGCGTGTACGCCTGGCAGGCGAAGAGGCCCGGGGTAGGGCCACCGAACGTGTCGCAGTTGTCCTGGAAGACCCAGGTGTGATCGTTGCCGCACACCTCGACGTGGTTGCCGTTGCAGCGGGTGTCGCTCGGCTGGCACTCGTCGCTCGGCGTGCAGGCGGCGAGAACGAGGACGGGGAGAAGGATGAACAGTGCGCGCATCAGGAGGCTCCTCTCGGCGCTGCGGTGGACCTCTCCTCGAGGACCAACTGCAGCAGGTTTCGCCGCGGTCGCGGCATGAACAGGCCGAACCCGATGGGTCTCGCCTCGGTGACGTAGAGGCCTGGTGGGGTGCGGATGCGCTGAACGAGCGCACCGCCGGAGTCGAAGAGCGCGCCGAGTCGGTCACCGACCCGGACGAGTGCATCGCCCGTGGCCGGATCGACGAGCCCCGCGCGCTCGAGGTCTCGGAAGTGGCAAAGCAGGAGGACCCTGCTCGCGGGGACATTTCCCGACGCGAATATCTGCAGCGCGTCGAACGACTGCGACTCGACCTGGCAGGGGAGCAGCACGGGCGGGTGCTCGCGCCGGACGCGCGCGCCGATGGCGTCGCCGGTGTCGAGGAGCGCGGGCTCCTTGAAGTCGTCGTCGTACCCAGGCGTCGTCGTCGCGGTCGCGAGCGTGTCGAGCCTGTGCACTTCAGCGAGGAAGCGGAAGACCAGCCTGCCCCGCATCACGCGGCCCCGAGCCCTACCGGCTTTCGATAGCGCATGAGGACGAGATCAATTTCGGGGTCGCCCGTGATGAACGTCGCGAACGGCGGCGCGCCGAGGCGGTAGGCCTGGTCCCGGGTCCGCTCCTCGAGCAGCCGCCAGCGCAGCCGCGCGTCGCTCCAGGCCTCGAGGTCGCCGAGGAGCGGGAGCGCGCGCAGCGCGAGCTGCATCGTGACAGTGCGGATCGCGGGCGGCGTGCGCCCCTCGGGCGTGCCGTCGGGCTCGGTGTAGCCCCAGAGGCCCGCCACGACGATGTTGGCGGTTCCTCGCGGGAAGCGCCGCCCGTGTCGGAGCGTGAGGCGCGGGGCGTCGAAGCCCGGCATGACGGGCGCGCCGACGACCACGAGGTCCTCGGGCGCGAACGACGCGGGGCTCCCGTCGATCGAGAGCGCGCTGAGCTGGATGGGCGGGTAGGGCGGCTCGATGCTCGGCGCGTCGCGGCCGTCGAAGCCGAGCGTGAGAGCGCGCGGCCGGAAGAACCACCCGGTCACCCGGTCGACGAGCGCGCTCGCCTCGTCGAGCACGAGGGAGAGGCGCGCGTCCGTCGCCATCGCGGGGGTGATCCCCTCGTCACGCAGGTCGGCGACGGACGCGTACACGTCACTTCTCCCTGCGCGCCTTCGGATCGTCGGGCTTCGGCGCTCCGGGCGCCGTCGGCGTCCCCTGCGGTCCCGGCGCCGTGCGCGGCTCCGCGACGTCGACCGTCACGACCGCGTCGGGGCGCGCGACGGAGACCTTGAGGTCGTCCACCGCCGCGCGTCGGACCTTCGACTCGGTCTCCTCGCGCGTGTCGAGCGCGCGCGCCTCCTCCTCGGTGCACACGTCGAACGCGAGCGGCGAGTACTCGGCTTCCGCGCTCTCGTGCACGGTGCGCAGGTAGTCACCGACGTCACGCGCGACGCGGTACCAGCCGCGCTCCTCGTGGAACTTGATGCCCGCGTAGGTGTAGCGGCGGAGCACGTGCCCGCGCCGCGGATCGAAGGCCTTCAGCCGAACCAGCAGCGTCTCCATCGTGGTCTCCGTCACAGCTTGAGGTTGATGAGCTTCGAGACGCCGATCTCGTCGGCGAACTTGGTGTCGAACCGCATCGTGGCGACGACGCGCAGCACGCCCGCCGACACGTCGCGGAACGACTCGAGCCGGATCTGCCGCCAGATGCCGACGTGGATGTTCTTCGGGTTGGTGAGCAGGGCGACCGTGCGGTCCTTCGTCGCGCCGAGGTCCTCGGGGAAGAGCGGCACCGGCGTGATCGGCACGCCTGAGTAGAGGACCGGCGCATCCGTCTCGAGGAACTTGTCGCCGCCGATGGTCGCGCGCTCGGCGAGGCTGTTGCGGTACCCGAGCTCGGCGTCGACGCTCAGGAGGAACGCCATCGCCTTCTTGTCGCGGAGGTACTCGCTCGGGAGCGAGCGGAGCATGTCGCGGAAGAGGTCCTTGGTGAGCGTCGCGCCGGCGGCGTCGACGACGTGGCTCTTCGCCTGCTTCACGAGGCCGTCGAGCGTCGCGAGGAAGGGATCGGGCGACGTCGTGTCCCCGTTGATGATCACCTCCTCCATGTCGCGGCCCGCGGCCTCCGCGATCATCTCGAGCACGGTCTGCCGGAATTCCCCGCGCTCGATGTTGTCCTCGAGCACTTCGTCGGAGAGGTAGACCTCCGCCTTGAAGAGCTGGGCGTCGAGCTCGAGGAACGACAGGTCCGGCTTCGCGCGGTCGGCCGCGGCGAGCGCGGTGGCCTCCTTGCCGGCGCGCAGGATGCGGCTCCCGAACTTGATCTTCGAGACCTGGTACTTGGGCGCCGGCATCGGGGTGACCGTCGCCAGCTTCATCACCACCGACTGCTTGATGAGCAGCCGCATGAACTTCTGCGCCTGCGCGGGAAGGAGGATACCGCCGCCGCCGGTGAGATCGGCGAGGGCGAGATCGGCCTTCTCGAGGATGCTTCGATTGGACGTGTAGGTCATGGCGCGTCTCGCGATCCGAGCGGCGCCATGCGGCGTCCGCGGAGGGAAGGGCGTCGAGCGCCTCGAGGTGGGGAGAGCCGTGGCGGCGTCAGCGGTCGTGGAACGACAGCGACTTGTCGACGCTTTCGCGATCCATCGGGCGGTTGAGATCGAGCGGCCAGCCGACCTCCTGCGCCTCGGCGCGCTTCTCCGCGCGCTCGGGCGCCGAGCGGCTGTTCGGCGGGGCGACGTTCTTCTCGAGCCTCCCGAGTCGCTGCCCCTGCTCCTTCACGGCGTCGGTCAGCGAGCGCAGCGTCGCCGCGACCGCCGCGAGCTCGCCCGTCACGCGGTCGGCCGCGGAGGCCTGCGCCGGCGCTCGCTCGGTGTCGGCGACCGGATCGACCGACCCGTCGGCCGCCTTCACCGCCGCCAGCGCCGCCGAGACCTTCCCGAGCAGGCCGCGCACCTCGCCGATCGTCGCCGTGACGTGCTCGCGCTTCTCGGTCTCCTCGTCGTCGTCGGTGTCGAGGCCGGCTGCTTCGGCGAGCGCCGCGGCGACCTCGGCGAGCTCGCCCACGAGCGTCTCGGCCACCGACTGCGTCTCGGCGTCGTCGGCCTCGCCGAGCCGCTCGACGGCGGTGGTGAGCGTGTCGAGCGCATCGGTCGCGATTGCGAGCACGTCCGCGTCGGCCTTCTTGGTGGGCTTCTTCTTCTTCGGCGGGGGCTCGTCCTTCGGATCCTGCGCGTCGGGCGGGGGCTGCTTGGGGTCTTCGTCGGCCATCGGGTCTCTCCTCTTCACGACCAGGAAGCGGTGCTTGTTGGCGGCGCGGTCGACGAGGGAGACCTCCTCGACCACCATGTCGACCAGGCGATGCACGCCGGCGTCGGTGTCGTTCTCGGTGCTCACGCGGATGCCTCCTCTCGCGGCGGTGCCGGCGGCGGGGGCGGCGCCGAGCTCGCGTCCGAAGCTTCGGCGATGCGGCGTGCGGAGCCCCCGATCGAAAAGCCGGTCAGCCCGCCGTCCTTCACCTGCGCCCAGAGCTCGTCCGATAGGACGCGCACGCCGAGCAGCCAGGTCCCTTTGCGCACCGGCACGCCGGCGAGCTCGAAGTCGACTGGCGCGAGGTAGCACTCGAGCACCTTCACCTGGTCGTTCACCAGCACCCGGTGCATGAGCCCGAGCCCGCCGAAGTCCTCCATGAAGCGGTGCGCGGCGGCGCGGATCTCCTCGGCCGAGTAGATGTCGCCCTGCGCGTCGACCACCTCGGGCTCGAGCACGATGCCGAGCACGTAGCGCTCGTCGGCGGGGTCGGTCCCCTTGAGCAGGCGCGTGGGCTTCTCGAATGCGTTGCCGGCGCCCTTCTTCGCGTCCTCGCGCGCGGCGTCGTCGAGCAGCTGGCGCGCACGATTCTGCAGCGCGCGCTTCGCGTCGGCGTCGAAGCCGGGGATCTTCGCCTGCGGGATGCGACCGACCGCCTCGCGCACGTGCGCGACGTCGAGCTTCCCGTCCGCGTCGCGGACCGGGAAGTGGCGGAGCGTGCGCGGCGTGGTGCACCCGTCGGCGTCCTTCTTCCCGCCCGACTCGACGAGCAGGAACGCGCTGTCGGGCAGATCGTTGATGTACGCGGTCGCCCACCGCGCCTTGTCGATCGGGCTCGTGGCTTCGAGGTCCGCCCCCGGCACGAGCCGCCGGGGCACCTCATCGACCTGCCACCCCGCGTCGGCGAGCCCGTCGAGGCTCTTGTGCGTCGGCGTGTAGTTCGAGATGAGCAGCTGTGTCAGCACCGACGGCCCGCCGACGCCGCGCATCGAGCTGATGCTCCGGCGCGTGCGGATGCGACGGACCTCGAAGTCGCTGTTCTTCACGAGCTTCGGCAGCTCGCCGCGGATGCCGTACGTGATGAGGAACTTGCCGCGGAGCGACTTCAGCACGTCGAAGAACGCGCGCTCGTCGAACGCGCTCTCGCCGACGTTGACGTTGTAGCCAGCGTACGGCGGGTCGAGGAAGTGGACGGTGTCCTTGCCGTCGTACTTCTCGACGACCTTCCGGTAGTCGCCGCCGAAGACCTTCACGCTGCGAAGGCGCGGCGCGAACTTCTCGATGCGATCGACCGTCTTCGCTTCGACGCCGACCACCGACGGCGAGAAGCTCTTCCCCCGCATCTTCCCGTACGAGAAGTGCGTCAGGTACAGGAACCGGTGGAGCCAGCCGAGGTCGTCCTTCGGCGCGGCGTCGATGAGCCCCTTGAAGGTCGCCTTGTCGCCGATCCACTTCATCGAGCGGAGGCGCTCGATGTCGCGCGGCTTGAGCCGCTGGAGGATCTTGTACGCGCGGGCGATCTCCTCGTCGGCGTCGTTGATCGCCTCGACCGGCGTCGGCTCCTTCGCGAAGAGCACCGCGGCGCTCCCGGCGAAGGGCTCGGTGTACGCGCGGTGCGCAGGGAGCATCGCGACGAGGCGCTCGGAGATGCGCTTCTTGCCAGCGGGCGAGCCCCAGATCGTCTTCTCGACCGCGTCGCGCGCGTGGCGAGCGATGACGTCGTGCGCGCGCTCGACGGCGTGTTGGACTGCGTCAGTCACGGGACGGCTCCTTGCCGGCGCCGGCGTCGGGGGCGTTCAGGTCGCGCGCCCAGCCGAACGCCTCGGGCGGGGCCGGGGGCGTCGTGGCGGCGCGCGTGACGAGCCCGTGCAGGCGCTCGCGCGCGTCGGAGAGCTTCGCGACGGTCGCGCGGTCGATGAGGCGTCGGGTGTTCGTTGCCATCGTCGAAAGGGCAAAGCATCGGGACCCCCCGAAAGGGACACCCGTCACTTCGCGGCCGGTGGCGAAGGTGATCGCGCCGGTCCCGGCGGCGGCACGCACGCGACAAGGAATTGCCGCAGCTGGTCCTCGCTGCCGTTGAAGATGTCGAAGTCGGCGTCGATTCCCCCGGGGAATCGCCGCCCGCCGTTGCCGTCGTATTGCCAGAACGTGAACCCGGCCTGCGCCCAGGCGTTCGGGATCAACGGGTGCTGGACGTCGTAGTGCGAGATCCAGAGCGGCCGCTCCCCGAGCGGGTGCTTCGCGTCGTTGCCGAGGACGCGCCAGAAGTCGGGGTACAGGGAAGCGCCGGTCAAAGCCGGCAGGAGGAAGTAGGTGAGCGGAGTCGAGCAAGTCCTACCCCGGGAGGAATCCGCCCCCGGGAAGCCCATTCCTTGCGCAGACGGGAGCGATCCCGTCGGCGAAGCGTAGGAGGGCGCGTGCGCGGGCCGGGCGATCGAGCCTCGAAACAGACTTTTTCGTGGGAGCCGACGCACTCCTGTACTGCGGAAGGCCACGACGGTGTCGCGAGCGAAGCGGAGATAGCGGCGCCGTTCCCACCGGGGTCAGACGAGCGTTCGGCACGCGCACACACGCCTCATGCACGGAAGCCGGGAGACCTCGGAGGTGCGTCGCAGCAGCAGCCGCGCAGCACGCAGCCGCGAGAAGGCGAAAGCCGTAATGCGCGGTCGCAAGCCTCCGAGGAGTCGGACGCGCCCATAGGAGCGAAGAAGTCGGGGAACTCGCGGGTAACGCCCGAGGACTCGGCGGAGCAAAGGGGCGCGGCCGATGGGGAAATCTGCTCGAGGAAACGCGCGCCGGACACAGCGCCGGGCACGCGCGCACACGTGATCGAGCGGATCGGACAGCGAGCAAAGCAACGGAAGGGAGAGCGGTTCACCAACCTGCTGAGCCACCTCCGCGCGCCGCTGCTGAAGGTGGCGTATCTACGCCTCCGGAAGGACGCGGCGACGGGCGTGGACGGCGAGACGTGGCAGGCGTTCGGCGAGCATCTCGACGAGCGGCTCCTCGATCTCGAAGTCCGCGTGCAGCGCGGCAGCTACCACCCGCAACCGGTACGACGAGTGTACATCCCGAAGGCCGACGGCCGACGGAGGCCGCTCGGGATCCCGGCGCTGGAGGACAAGATCGTCCAGCAAGCGGCGCGGATGCTGATGGAACCGATCTACGAACGGAGTGCATTTCTGGGCTTCTCGTACGGCTTCCGGCCCGGCCGGTCGCAGCACGGGGCCCTCGATGCGCTCGCGGTCGCGATCGGCGGCAAGAAGGTGAACTGGGTGCTCGACGCGGACATTCGCGCGTTCTTCGACACGATCGATCACGCGTGGATGCAGAGGTTCGTCGAGCACCGGATCGGGGACCGGCGCTTCGTGCGGCTGCTGATGAAGTGGCTGCACGCAGGCGTGATGGAGGGCGACGAGCTCCGCGAAGTGACGGAGGGCACGCCGCAGGGGGGCATCATCAGCCCGCTGCTCGCGAACGTGTTCCTTCACTACGCGCTCGACTTGTGGGTCCAGCAATGGAGGAAGCGGCACGCGCGCGGCGAGGTTTACATCGTGCGCTACGCCGACGACTTCGTGATGGGCTTTCAATACGAGCAGGACGCGCGCGCGATGCACGAGGCGATCGCCTCGCGGCTCGCGAAATTCGGCCTGGAGCTGCACCCAGAGAAGACGCGCGTGATTCGCTTCGGGCGATTTGCTCGGAGTGACTGCGCGCGTGACGGGCGCACGAAGCCGGAGACCTTCGACTTCCTCGGCCTCACGCACATCTGCGCGACGAGCCGAAACGGAGGTTTCCAGCTGCGACGTCGTACCTCCAGGAAGAAGCGAGCAGCGAAGCTCGCGGAGCTGCGAGTGGAGATGCAACGCCGGCGGCACCATGCCGTCGTCGAGCAGCACCGCTGGCTCTGCGCCGTGATCCGTGGGCACGCGAACTACTACGGCGTGCCCACGAACGTGAGGGCCCTTGCATCGTTTCGCGAGCAGGTGGAGTGGGCATGGCATAAGTCGCTTCAGCGGCGAAGCCAGCGCGCTCGATGGAATCGCGAACGACGCAAGAACTTCAAGGCGCGCTTCCCGCTGCCGATGCCCCGCATCTGTCACCCCTGGCCGGAGCTGCGATTCGCACCTCCGTAGACCTGTCGGTGGGAGCCCGGTGCGGGAAATCCGCTCGCCGGGATCTGTCCGGGGGGCGGCCCGAAAGGGCCGTCCCTACCGGGACTACACGAGGCACGGCTTCGCCCAGAGCGACTCGGTCACCTCGACGAAGCGCAGCGCCCGCGCGAGCGCGACGGCCGGCGCGACGCCGCCGAGCAGCTCGAAGTCCATCGCGGGCGGCATCTCGACGCGCGCGCCGGCGGCCTTGAAGTAGCTCTGCGCCTGAAGGTCCGGATCCGCGTTGGGGCGGAAGACGTGGTACGAGCCGGTGATCAGCCCGAGCGCGCCGGCGTGGGTGATGTTCTCGTCGAAGGTCGGATCGACGTAGCTGCGCCCCTCGGTCGACTTCGCGGCGACGAAGCGCACGCCGGTCGCGGCGATCGCCTTCCAGTCGAGCCCGTGTCCTTGGGCGGCGCTGACGTCCGTGCCGAGCACAGTGTCCATGCGGAACCTCCACAGGGGCAAAGCGCCGTCGGACGCAGAAAGGGACACCAAACGTGGAGCGAAGTCGCAGACCGCGAGTCTTCGGATCAGAGATCCGCGAGGGTGCTGGTTCTGCAGTAGCCGTGGTACGGCGGGAACCCGAGACCCGCCGGCGCCAGCTCGCTTGCCGGCAGCGCGCGTGCGTACGCCCCGCGGTCGTCGCGCACACCGACTCCTGAGCGCTCGACGACCGCGAGCTCGGTCTCGCCGACGCGAAGCACGCGCCGACCATCGTCGCCGAGCCGCTCCCGCACCCACGGCCGCTCTGTCTTGAGGGCGAGTGGGTCCTCGGACGCAGCGACCCGCTCGAACATCCGCACAGCGTCGGCTGTCTGCAGCGCCTTACCGTCGAGGTACCTGCACGTGTCGGTCGTCACCTCGTCGAGCACCGCGGTGATCACGTACCGTTCGATCCCCGCCTCCGCGTACGCGGAAATCTGCGACATCGACCGCGCCTCGCCGATCCACGAGGCGGCGACGAGCTCCCAGTAGCTCGCCGACCGTCGCACGAGCGCGGCGTCGGCCGCGGCGGCGAGCTCCTGCGCGATGTCGTCGCGCCCGAGCCCCTGCTCGAGCCCCCGGGCGACCACACGCCGCGCCTGCTGTCCGAAGCCGTCAAGGCGCCTTCCGTACTCGTCGCGCACGAAGAGGCTGTTGGCGCGCGTCACGTACGCCACAGCCCTGCGG
>JAJXTK010000211.1 GCA_021783935.1 Myxococcales bacterium
AGGGTCTCGATCGGCGCCCGCGAGCTCCCCCTCGGCGAGCTGCTGACCGGCTTCTTCGTCGCGCTGCGCGAGGCGATCCTGCAACGCTCGAACCTGCCGCGCCGGCTCGTCAAGCAGCGCGACGCGCTGCGAGCGGTGGTCGCGGCGCCCGCGAACGCGCTCGGAAACCAGCGCTTCGTCACGATCGAGGCCTTCCGGCAGGCTGGCTTCGACGTCGTCGCGATGCTCAACGAGCCGTCGGCCGCCGGCTTCGAGTACACGCACCGCTGGCGCAGCACGCTCAGCGTGCGCCGCGAGCACGTCGTCGTCTACGACCTCGGCGGCGGCACCTTCGACGCCTCGCTCGTGCGCATGCGCGGCTCGCGGCACGACGCGATCGCCACCGCGGGGCTCGCGCGGCTCGGCGGCGACGACTTCGACGCGGTGCTCGCCGACCTCGCCCTGGAGGTCGCGTCGATCGAGCCGGCCGACCTCGACGCGCCCGCGCGAGCGCGCCTGCTCGAACAGTGCCGCGACGCGAAGGAGCGCTTGAACCCGAGCTCGCGCAAGCTCGTGATCGATCTCGAGGCGTCGCTCGGCGCGTCGGCGTCGGCCGCGGAGGCGGTGGTGCCGGTGGCGACGTACTACGAGCGCTGCGCGCCGCTGGTCGAACGCACGATCGAGGCGATGCGGCCGGTGCTGCGGCGACTCGAAGGGGAGGGGGCGCCGACGCTCGGGCTCGTCCCCGCGGACGCCGACGTCGGCGATGGCACGATCGAGGAGAAGCGCGCGGAGCCGGGCGACGAGGCGCTCGCCGAGATCGCGGGCATCTACGTCGTCGGAGGGGCGTCGAGCCTGCCGATCGTCGGCCGCGTGCTCCGTCAACGCTTCGGCCGCCGCGTGCACCGCTCGCCGTACCCCTCGGCCGCGATCGCCGTCGGCCTCGCAATCGCGATCGACGAGTCGGCCGGCTTCGAGCTGAACGACCGCTTCGCCCGCCATTTCGGCCTCTTCCGCGAGGCGAACGCCGGCCGGTCGGTCGTCTTCGACTCGATCTTCTCCCCCGACACCGAGCTGCCGCGCGGCGCCCCGCTCGTCGTCGGCCGAGAGTACCGTCCCGCCCACGACATCGGGCATTTCCGCTTCGTCGAGTGCTCCGCACTCAGCGACGACGGCGCCCCGCGCGGCGAGCTCGTCCCCTTCGCCGACGTCCGCTTCCCGTTCGACCCGGCGCTGCGCGATCGCGAGGGCGATCTCGCGAGGCTGCCCGTCCACCGCACCGACGCCGGCCCGCGCCATTGGATGCGCGAGCAGTACACGCTCGACCCGAACGGCATCGTCGAGGTGACGATCACCGATCTCGACGACGGCTTCGAGCGCAGCTACCGGCTCGCCGGCGCTTGAGGGCTCGAGATGTCCCGCCCGCAAGTCCTGTCCATCCACGAGCGGCTGCCGTCGCACCCGGGGTACACCGGCAAGGGGGTCGTGCTCGCCTTCGTCGACTCCGGCTTCTATCCGCACCCCGACCTCGTGCAGCCCAGCCGGCGCGTGCGCGCCTACGTCGACGTCACGCGCGACTCGCCGTCGCTCAAGGACTTCTACGCGGCGCAGCCGATCTCCTGGCACGGCACCATGACCGCCTGCTGCGCGGCCGGCAACGGCTACCTCTCGGGCGGGCGCTATCGAGGCCTCGCGTGCGACGCCGAGGTCGTGCTGATCCGCGCGGCGGACGAGGGCAGGCGCATCCGCGGCAAGCACGTCGCGCGCGCCATCCGCTTGCCGCTCCTGCACCCCGAGCTCGGCGTGAAGCTGCTGAACGTCTCGGTCGGCGTCGAGCGCGACGAGCCCGACGCCGACGACGTGCTGCGCGCCGCCCAGGAGGTGCGCGAGGCGGGCATCACCATCTTCGCGGCGGCGGGGAACGACCCGTCGGCGCCGCCCGCCCCGCCCGCGAGCTCGCCGCACGTGATCACCGTCGGCGGCGTCGATGACCACAACCTGCCCGAGGGAGATCCCTCGCTCTGGCAGAGCAGCCACGGCACCTCGCGGCAGGGGCTTCACAAGCCCGAGCTGCTCGCGCCGGCCATGCTGCTCCCCGCGCCGATGCTCCCCGGCACCGCGGTCGCGCGCGAGGCGGGGCCGCTCTTCCAGCTGCTCTCGGTGCTCGAGGAGGCGAGCGCCGAGCAGCAGCTCTCGAGCGAGATGGGCGAGCCGTACCCCGAGCAGGACACCGCCGGCGTCGCGCGGCTCATGGAGGCGGTCTCGACGCGCATCGCCTACCGCAAGTACCTCTCGCCCGACTACCAGCACGTCGACGGGACGTCGTTCGCGGCCCCCATCGTGATGTCCATCGCCGCGCAGATGCTGGAGGCGAACCCCACGCTCGGCCCCGCCGACATCAGCGACGGCCTGATGGAGACCGCCGTCGAGCTCGCCGGCGTCGAGGCGTCGCTGCAGGGCTTCGGCCTCGTGCAGCCGCGCGACGCGGTCGAGTGGGCGCTCTCGAGGCGGCTGTCGTTGCGCCCCGAGCCGGTGTGAGGCTCAGAGCCTCGCCACGCGCGCCTTGAAGTCGGCGAGCAGCTTCGCGTAGCCGCCGGTCAGCGGCGGCAGCTGCTTGCCGTAGTCGATCGCCTCCTCGAGCGTCTTCTTGGCGTGCGGCTTGTCACCCCGCGCGAAGAGCAGGTCGAACTTGGCCTCGTAGGTGCGCAGCTTGTGGGGCCCATACTCGCGCGACAGCGCGCGATCGATCGCCGCGATCGCGTCGCTCCAGCGCTGCTCGCTCGCGTAGGCCCGCGCGAGCAGCGCCGCCGGCCACGACTCCTCGGGCAGCTCGCGCTCGCTCTGCTGCAGCATCGCGATGGCGCGATCGGGCTCGCCGGATTCGAGGTACGCCGACAGGCGAGGCTCGTCGAAGATCGTGCGCGCCGCCGGCGATCGCGCCTGCTGGGCCGCATCGTCGAGGAAGGTCGACCACGCGCGCGCGATCGGCGCCGCTGCGGCCTCGTCCTTCTCCTCGCGGTAGTGGTCGACGAGCGCCTCGAACAGCTCGGAGCGATCGAAGGCGAGGATCGGGTAGTTCGGATCGAGCGCGATGCGCCGGACGATCGCCGCGAGGGCGGCGACGCTCTGGCGCGTCGGCGAGCCCCTCGGCGTCGCGGCTGCGCAGGCGAGCCCGGCGCGCGCGACGTCGGCGCGGGGGGTGCCGGCCGGCATGTCGGGCAGCTCCCCCATCGCGAGCTCCACGCACGAAGACCAGTCCTTCGTCGCCCCGAGCTGCTCGATGAGCGCGTCGACCACGCGCGGCCGGCGCGCCCAGTCGCCCCCGGCGGCCGCGAGCGAGGCGCGGTACTCGCGCGTCGCGACCGCGGCGTTCCCGACGGCCGCGGCCCTGTCACCGCGCGCCGCCGCCGTCTCCGCGTCGCCGGCGCCCCCCTTCGCCGACGTTCGCGCGGCGTCGTCGAGCAGCCCCGACAGCTCGGCGGTGGTCGCCGCGTGCGTCCAGCGGAGGATCGGCGCCTCGTCGGCGGCGTCGATGACCCAGAGGGTGGGCCACGCGTCGCTCGCGAACTTCGCGACGAACCAGGCGTTGTTCGGCTTGTCGGTGTCGACCGAGAGCCACACGAAGCGATCGGCGAGGGGGCGCAGCCCCGGATCGCGCAGCACGAAGGTCTTGAGGCTGAGGCAGGGCGCGCACCAGCGCGCCCACGCCTCGACGACCAGCGGCTTGTGGCTCGCGAGCGCCCGCTCGTGCGCGCTCGCGTAGTCGTCGACGATGAACTCGATCGGCGCGGGCGCCACGACGTCGGGCGTCGTCTGGCGGCCCGCCTGCGACCAGCCGCAGCCGCTGGCGAGCACCCCCGCCATGATCCACGCGCCCCGCATCGCGCGCAGAATGCCAGACCCGCGCGCGATCGCGCACCTTGCCGTCGCGCGGGCGAGCGTGCCGCGTCGACGGGAATGCTCGATTCAGTCGGAGCCTGGCGGCGCCGCGCGCGCCCAGGTCTCTCTCGCGTGGTTCTAATGCTCGTGTAGAGCTGTCGGGCGCACCATCCCCGCGGGCGGCTCGCCGGTCGCGCGCTCCGCCGCGCCGGATCCCCGTACTAGACTCCCCGCGTGTCGCGACCGAGAGCCATGCGCCTGCCTGTCGTCGCGGCGATCGCCGCGCTCGGCTGCTTCTCGAGCTGCCGCGGCGGCGCGGTCCCCGAGGGGTCGCCGCCGAGCACGCAGGCGACGGCCGCCTCCTCGGCGGCGGTCGTTCCCGTCCTCGCCTCGGCGAGCGCCTCGAGCGCGGTCGACGCGTCCAAGCCGGCGTTCGACGACGCCGCCATCCACGCGGTGACCGCGAGCCCCGCGCTCGCGGAGGTCGCCAAGGCCATGACGTCGCGCTCGTGGCGCGCGGCGGTCGACGCGCTGCACAAGGCCCTAGACGCCGGCAAGGTCGCACCGGACGAGCTCGCGCGCGCGCGCTTCCTGCTCGGCCGCCTCGCCGCTCTCGCCAAGGACGACGAGGCGGCCGACGCCGCGTACGCGACGGTCCCCGACGGCTCGCCGCTCGCCCCGCACGCGCTGCTCCGGCGCGCGTCGATCGCCCAAAAAAAAGGGCTCCCCGACGAAGCGCTGGCGCTGCTCGCGACGGTCCCCGACGCCGCGCCGTTCGCCAGCGATCGGCACATGGCGGAGGGGGAGGCGCGCGCGCAAAAGGGGGACCACGCCGGCGCGGCGACGGCGTTCGCCCAGGAGCGCGTGGGGCCGCATTGGATCGACGCGTCCATTCGCTGCGCCGAGGAGGTCTTCGCGCAGGGCCCCGCGGGCGCGCCCCTCGCGATGGAGGCAGCCAAGGCGGCGCGGCGCGTCCGCATCGAGCTCCCCTCGTCGGTCCTCGCCTCGCGCGCCGAGGCGGCCGAGCGCAACGTCCGTAGCCTGCTCGTCGGGGCGAGCGCGCGCGTCGATCCGCCGACGCCCGCCGAGCGGCAGCAGCTGGCGCAAGGGTGGCTCGACGCCGGGCGCCCCAAGGACGCGCTCGCCGTGCTCGCCCCGCTGCTCGCCGGCAAGCGGGGCGGCGAGGCGTGGTGCGGCGCGACGCTGCTCGCCGCGCGCGTCGCCGAACGAGCGCGCCAGCGCGCGACGGCGAGCGCGCTCCTCGGAGACGTCGGCGCGGCCTGCACCGACGAGGCCACGCGCGTCCCGGCGCTGTACGAAGGGGGCAAGCTCGCTGCGGCCACGAAGGACTACCCGCTCGCGCGCGCCCGCTTCGCGCAGCTCGAGGCGTCCTTCCCGAAGCACCGCCTCGCCGACGACGCGCGCCTGCGCGGCGCCCAGGCTGCCATCGACATGGGGGAGCTGCAGAAGGGCGAGGCGATGCTGACCTCGCTGCCCGACGACTACCCCGAAGGCGACATGAAGAGCGAGGCGCTCTTCCGCCTCGCGCTGCCGCGCTTGAAGCGGCACCAGTGGGCCGAGGCGGCGGGCTTCCTCGAGAGGTCGCTGCGCGTCTCGCCGCGCGACGACGGCTACTTCGTCGCCGGGCGCGCCGCGTATTTCCTGGCGCGCGCGAAGATCGAGACGGGCGCGGCCGACGACGGCTACCAGCGGCTCGAGCAGCTGGTGCGCGACGAGCCGCTGTCGTTCGCGGCGGCGCTCGCCTACGCGCGCGTCGCGGCGCGCAACGAGGATTCCGCCGCGCGCGTCCGCAAGATCCTCGAAGACGCCGTCGCCGCCGAGCCGAAGGGCGCGCTCGTCGCGACGGCGCGCCCGGAATTCGCCGCGCCCGGTTTCGCCCGGGCGATCGAGCTCGCCGAGGCGCTCGACGTCGAGACGGCGCGCAAGGAGCTCTCGGCGCTCGGGATGCTCAAGGCGAACGACGCAGAAGGGCAGTGGGCCGCCGCGATCCTCTTCTACCGCGTGGGCGATCTGCGCGCCGCGCACGCGATCCCGCGCGGCCACCTCGTCGACTGGCCGCGTCACTTCCCCGGCGGCAAGTGGCGCCTCGCCTGGGAGATCGCCTACCCGCGCGCGTACGCCGAGCTGGTCGAGCCGGCCGCGGCCGCGAGCGGCGTTCCGAGCGCGTTCGTGTGGGGCGTCATGCGCGAGGAGTCGGCCTTCGATCCCGAGGCGACCTCGCCGAGCGCCGCCTACGGGCTCATGCAGCTCATCGTCCCGACGGCGCAGCACTACGCGCGGCTCGCCAAGCTCCCCGTCCCGACCGCGCAGTCGCTCTGCGAGCCCGAGGTCAACGTGCCGCTCGGCGCCGCCTACCTCGCCAAGCTGCGGCGAGAATTCGCGGGCAATCCTGCGCTCGCCGTGCCGTCGTACAACGCGGGCGAGGGGGCCACCCACCGCTGGCTGCACCCGCCGCTCGCCGACGAGTACGACCTGTGGGTCGAGTCGATCCCGATCGACGAGACGCGCAAGTACACCAAGCGCGTGCTCGCGAGCTACCTCGCCTACCTCGCGCTCTACGCCCCCGCGGGGCTCGACGAGGCGCTGCGGGGCGCCGACGCGCCGCTGCCGTCGAAATGATCCCGATTCGCGCGTGACGACGACGACGGCGCCCAAGGAAAAAGGCGTAGGGATCGCGGAAGTGCCCCTTGTGCGTTTCGCCCTCGGTGCGATGATCGCCTTGGGCCGGCGGGCAGCCCGCATCGCAGGCGCGCGACCCGGTGGTTGACGCCGCGCGGCGGAGGCGTTTCGCTCTGCGTCAGCAACGAACACGTCACGCCAATTCCGAAGGACCAGCAGGGAGAAGGGCCGTGCAGCCTCAGCAGGGAAACCCGGCGTCGCAGCCGGCCGAAGCGCGCGAGAAGAGGGTGGTCAAGCGGTACAGCAACCGCAAGCTCTACGACACCCGCGAGAGCCGCTACGTCACGCTCCTCCAAATCGCGGAGATGGTCCGCGCGGGGGAAGAAGTCCAGATCATCGACAACGCGACGAAGGACGACCTCACCGAGGTCACCCTCGCGCAGATCATCTACGAGGAGCAGAAGCAGCACAGCCGCTCGGTGCCGCTACAGACGCTCCGTGACCTCATCCATCAGCGTGGCGAGCGCCTGATGACGCAGCTCCGCGAAACTCCGCTCGGTCGGCTGCTCCCGGGCGAAGAGCAAGATGGCGAGAAGGGAGAGGCCGCAGTGGCCGAAGAGCATTCGACGTATGGCGGTTCCCCGTCGAAAGACGGCGAGAAGAAGGGCATCCTCGACAAGTCGCGCGAGGCGATCGAGGACTTCCAGACGAAGGTCGACGATCGCATCAAGTCGGTCCTCGCGAGCTTCAGCCCCATCCAGCAGCTGCAGAGCGAGGTCGCGCGCCTCACCGCGCGCATCGACGAGCTCGAGGCCAAGCTGCGCACCCGCGACGAGAAGCAGAGCCAGGGCAAATCCGGCGGCAAGTGAGCCACGGGCCCCTCGCGAGGTCCGCGCCCCGATGTGGGGCGTCGGGCCTCGCGTTCATTTTGACGTCGCCTTGATTGTCGGCGCAGGGAATGGACACGACGGGGGAGCGGTTTCAGCTTGCGACCATGGTTCTCCGCGAAGCAGCTCGACGCGCGCCCGACCCGGCTCGGCAGTTCGAAGACAACGTCCTCGCGCACCTCGACGGCATGTACGCCGTCGCGCGGCGGCTGACCCGGGACGCGAGCATCGCCGAAGATCTCGTCCACGACGCGACGATCAAGGCGCTGCGGGCGCGCGATCAGTTCGAGCCGGGCACGAACATCAAGGCGTGGCTGCTCCGCATCCTCACCAACACCTTCATCAACGGCTACCGGCGCGTCGGTCTCGAGCGCTCGACCTTCGAGGGGGCGCACGAGACGGGCGATCCCGTCGCCGACGGCTGGATCTCCGCGGCGAGCATGCGCGCCATGCGCGAGCCCGAGGAGGAGGCGCTGCGGCCGGTGCTGCGCGCCGAGCTGTCGCGCGCCGTCGACGAGCTCCCCGACGAATTTCGCGTCGCGCTGGTGCTCTGCGACGTCGAGGAGATGAGTTACAAGGAGATCGCCGAGGCGATGGGCACGCCCATCGGCACCGTCATGTCCCGCATCCACCGCGCGCGGAAGATCCTCCAGCAGAAACTCCAGCAGCACGCGATCGCGGCCGGCCTCCTGCGCGAGGAGCCCGACGAGGGCTCGAACGTGGTGCCGCTCGCCGCCCGGAGGGCCGCGCGATGATCCCCTGTCGCGACACGCTCCGCGCGCTCGACGCCTACGTCGACGGCGAGCTCGAGCCGTCGCATTTGCTGTCGGTCGAGCAGCATCTGGTCGAGTGTTCGAGCTGCCTCGAGCGCGTCGAGCTCGCGCGCGCGATGAAGCGGGCGATCCGCAACGAGGCGCGCGGCGAGCGGGCTCCCTCCTCGCTGCGTTCGCGCATCGCGATCGCGGCGGCCGCCGAGCGCGCGATCGAGGCCGAGGAGCTGCACCCGCGTCGTGCGCCGTCGTGGCGCAGCGCGCTGCCGTGGGCTGCGGCCGCGAGCGTCGCCCTTGCGATCGGCGGCGGCGTGCGCGCCATCGGCGATCACCACGCAGGCTCTTCGCCGAAGTCGGAGCTGCTCGCATCGAGCGCGTCGATCCCGCTCATCGAGGATCTCGCCGGCCCGCACGCGCAGCCGCTCCCGCCCGAGGAGCTCGATCCGGCCCGCGTCACGCGCGTCTTCTCGCCGATCGTGGGGGTGCCCGTGCGGCCGGTGTCGCTGCACCACGAGCGCCACGGCGCCTTCTCGTTCACCGGCGCGCGCCTGTTCAAGGTCCAGCAGGAGCCCGCCGCCTCGCTCTCCTACAACGCCGGCGATCGTCGCGTGACCGTGGTCGTCTTCGACCCGCAGCGCATGCCGAAGGCGTCGTGCTGCCTCGCGCGCCGCACCATCAACGCGGGCGGCGAGGAGCGCACGGTCTTCGTCGGCCGCGCCAAGGGCTACTCGCTCGCCGTCTACGAGCGCGACGGCGTCGGCTACGCGGTCTCCTCGGATCTCGGCGAGAACGAAGTGCTCGCGATGGCCGCGGATCTGTGACCCCTCAGCGCCGCTTGGCGTAGGTCCCTCGCTTGCCGCCGCGCGATCGAGGCTCGGCCTTCGTCTGCTTGCCGCCGTACGCGGCGCTGCCGACCCCCTTTGCGTACACCCCCTTGCGATCGGGGGCGGCGCCCTCGCGCTCCCTCTCGAGCGCGCGCAGCCGATCGCGAAGCTGCGCCGCGCGCTCGAATTGGAGCTGCTCGGCGGCGAGCATCATGTCCTCGCGCAGGGCCTCGATCTCCTCGGCCGCGTCGGCGTGCGCCGCCGGATCGCCGACCTTGCCGCGCGGCACGGCGTAGTAGTCCCGCTCGGCGCCGCCCGGGGACATCTCGAGGATCGCCTTCTTGATCGTCTGCGGCACGATGCCGTGCTGCTCGTTGAAGGCCGCTTGCAGCGTGCGACGTCGCGC
>JAJXTK010000212.1 GCA_021783935.1 Myxococcales bacterium
AGGGCCGGAACGCCGCTCGGCACGTAGTAGGACGCCGGTCTGATAACCACGCCGACGACGGTGCGTTCGGTGACCTCCTCGATCCTGACCACCTCCCACCCCTCCGGCACCTCCCCGATCTCGGTCTGCTTGAACCGCGTGTGCCGCCCCGGCAGCCCCCGCGTCAGCAGCTCGGCCATCATGGCCTTCTTCACGACCCCGAGCTGGTCGATGACCGCCTGCGTGGCCGAGATGGCGTCGTCCACCGAGGAGAGGATGGCGGCGATCTTTCGCTGCTCGTCAACAGGTGGCGTTGGAATCAAGAGCGCCGCGTACTCGGCCGCGTTGATGTTCGGCTGTGCCTGAGCCCGCTGCGTTTCGCGGACCCACTGCCAGTAGCCTGGCGACTGCAAGAACTGCTTTAGGAAAGTCGGGAGCAGCAGGTCTGGTCGCGTTCTGAAACGAATCAGGTAACCGGCATGAGCGCACCGCCCGTAGCGGGGATCGTGGACGTAGGACTTACCGACGGTTGCTCCGCTTCGTGCGAGCAGGACGTCTCCGGGATCGAGCAGATGCGGGGCTGCGGCTTCTTCGCTGATGCTCGCCAAGTCGTCAGGAATCAGGTTGCCGTCCCGCGAGATGTCGGTGATCCGGACGTAGCGTGGCAGCCGTGGATTGAACGGTGCTTTCGGCACATTCGCTCCATAGGCCCCCTTGCCAATGCACAGATCGCCGAGGCGGGCCTCGATCCAATTCGGCAGCCGGAGCACGGGCAGCCGACTCTCAGGCGTCATACCCCAGCTCCTTGAGGTACGCGTTCATCCGCCCCTCCGCCTCGCCCCGCTTCCTCTCCAGCTCCCGCAGCTTCGCGATCGCCTGCGCGACATCGACCTTCTCGGCCGCGTCCGCCGTCTCGACGTACCTCGAGATGTTCAGGTTGAAGTCGTTCTTCTCGATCTCCTCGAGCCCGACGACGCGGGCGTACTTCTCCACGTCCTTGAAGGCGTGGAACGTCGCCGCGATCTTCTTCACGTCCTCGGCGCGCAGGTAGTTCTGCGCCGAGCCTTCGCGGAACTCCCTCGACGCCTCGATGAAGAGCACCTTGCCCTTGCGGTCGGCCTTCTTCCCCTTGTCGAGCACGAGGATCGCCGCCGGGATGCCGGTGCCGTAGAAGAGGTTCGTCGGCAGCCCGATGACGGCCTCGACGAGATCGTGCTGGAGCATCCCCTTTCGGATCTCCCCCTCGGCGGCGCCGCGGAAGAGCACGCCGTGCGGCATGACGACGCCGACCATGCCGGCCTTGTTCGTGGTCGCGACCATGTGCTGCACGAACGCGAGGTCCCCCTTGGTCTTCGGCGGCACGCCGTACGCGAAGCGGCCGTGCGGATCGTTCTCCGCGATCTCGCGCCCCCACTCGTCGAGCGAGAACGGCGGGTTCGCGATCACGCGGTCGAAGAGCATCAGCTCGCCCCTCTCGCGCGATACGTCGCGCAGCTTGGGGTCGCGGATCGTGTCCCCCTTCTCGATGCGCGCGTCGGGCAGGCCGTGCAAGAGCATGTTCATCTTGCAGATGGCCCACGTGCCGAGGTTCTTCTCCTGGCCGAAGAGCGAGAGGTTCTTCGGGTTCTTCTGGTGCCGCTGGAGGAAGTGCGCGGCCTCGATCAGCATGCCGCCCGAGCCGCAGGTCGGGTCGCAGATGCGCATCCCCTCGGCGGGGGCGAGCAGCTCGACGATCAGCTCGACGACCTTCTTGGGCGTGTAGAACTCGCCCCCCTTCTTGCCCGCGTCGTCGGCGAACTTCTCGATCAGGTACTCGTACGCGCGGCCGAGCATGTCGGGCTCGGAGAGATCGACGTTGCGCACGCGCACCTTGGAGAAGTGCTGCACGAGCCGCCCGAGCACGACGTCGCGGTTGCGCGCGTCGCCGAGCTTGCGCTCGTCGTTGTAGTCGATGCCGGCGAGCACCCCTTGGAGCGAGGCGTTGTCGTGCTCGAGCGCGGAGCAGGCCTTGTTCAACGTCTCGCCGACGCCGGTCGCGGCCTTCTGCATCTCGGCCCACCGCGCGCGCTTGGGCACGTAGAACTGGTGGTTGTCGCGGTCCTCGGGATCGTCGCCCTCGGCGACCAGGGCGTCGCACTCCTCGTCGAAGCGGTCGGAGAGGCGCTTCAAGAAGAGGAGGCCGAAGATGTAGTTCTTATAATCGGACGAGTCGATCGAGCCGCGCAGGATGTCTGCGGCCGACCAGAGGTAGCGCTCGAGGGCGTCGACCGTGAGCTTGTCGCCGGGGGCGATTTCGATCGGGGCCGGGGCGGGCTTGCCGCTGCCGTTGCTCTTCGTCGTGGCGGTCGCGGGCGACGCGCTGGTGCCCGCGAGCCGCTCGATGATCGCGGCCTTCTCCTTGCCGGCGTCGTCGAGGCCAAGCGCGCGACACAGCTCCTTCAGCCGGTCGCGCGAGAAGTCCGCGAGGAGGGCCGGCAGGGTCGCCTTCTTGGAGGCGGCGACAGTGTCGACGATGCCGTCTTTGGCGCGGCGATCGGGCGGGGTGAGCTCGAAGCGATCGACGACGGCGAGGAGCTCCTCGCGGCTGAGGTGGGCGAGGACGTCGCGTTTCGTGGGCATCGGCGTGCGCGATGATTGCGCCGACGGCGGGGCCGGGGGAAGCCGGATCCACGCGGACCCCGGGGGGACAGACGTTGTTTGGCGCTCGTGGTGGCCGAAGCCTTCCGCATCCGGCGCCGCCCGAGGTACCGTGGCGGCGGGAGACCTCGAGGCGCGCATGGCGAAGCAGAGCAAGCAGCGGGGCGGCTCGGCCAAGCCCGCGGCCGTCCTCACCGTCCGCAATTTCGCGCACCTGCGGGATGTCCGCCTGGAGCTCGGCGACCTGACCGTCCTCGTGGGGGCGCAAGGGGCGGGCAAGAGCCTCGCGCTCCAGTGGCTCAAGGCCGCGATGGACGGGAAGCAGCTGGTCGACGCGCTGCGAGCAGCCGGTCAGTCGACCGAGAAGCCCGAGGTCCTCGTCGATTTCATCTTCGGCAACGGCATGGCCCCCGCCTGGCGCGAGGGCGAATCCGAGGTCACCCTGTCCGGCCGTCGCGTCACGCCGAGATCGCTGGCGCGCGTCGGCAACGGCACCGAAAAGCTGTTCTTCGTGCCGGCGCACCGCGCGCTGCTGATCAGCGACGGATGGGCAACGCCCTTCCAGAGGCTCCGCTCGGACACGCCGGTCGTGGCCCGGCTCTTCAGCCAGAACCTCTATGATCGTTTCAGCGGCAAGGACGCGGGCACTCTCTTCCCGATCGAGAAGCGACTGAAGAAGGAGCTTCGAGGCCAGATCGACGCGGCGGTCTTCCACGGCGGCAAGGTAGGCATCGAGGAGGACGCCGAGCACACGCGACGGCTCCGCCTCGTGCACGGTGACATGCACCTGCCGTTCATGACGTGGACGGCGGGCCAGCGGGAGTTCACGCCGCTCCTGCTCGGCCTCTACTACCTGCTGCCGGCGACCAAGCTGCGCAAGCGCGAAGACACCGACTGGGTCGTGCTCGAAGAGCCCGAGATGGGCCTCCATCCGCAGGCGATCACCGCCGTGATGTTGATGGTGCTCGACCTGCTCTGGCGTGGCTATCGAGTCGTGATCTCGACCCACTCGCCGCACGTGCTGACGATGGTGTGGATGATGCGCCAACTGCAGGCGCACCGGGCGAGCTGGGAGCGCGTATGCGAGGCGTTCGGGGTGCAGGATTCGCGACAGATGCGACTCGTCGCCGAGGCCGCGCTCGAGAAGGACTACCGCGTGCACCTGCTGGCGTTCGACGCGGCCGGCAAGGTCGGGGCGAGGGACATCACTGCCCTAGATCCGAGCTCCGACGATCCGGACATCTCCGGGTGGGGCGGGCTGACCGAGTACTCGTCACGCTTCGGCGATGCCGTTCGCGCGGCCGTGAACGCGAGCGAGCCGTGACGAGGCAGGCGAGGAAGGCGACGCCGGTGCGGTCGGCCCTTCGCTCGACCTCGCCGCTTCGGGCCAGCGTCGAGGACGGATTGGGCGCGGTGAAGCAGGCGGACCGTGCGTGCATCGACCCGAGCGTCCGCCGCGAGTTCGTCGACAGCCTGGACGCCGATGAGGCGCTCCGCCCTGGCCACGACCGCGAGAACCGCTGGGACTACCTCCTCGGGCACGAGGCGAGCGGCGAGATCATTGGCGTCGAGCCCCACTCCGCCAAGCAGGACGAGATCGCGACCGTGATCCGCAAGCGGGCCGCAGCCTGCGAGCAGCTGCGAGCTCACCTCCGGGAAGGGGTGAGGGTCGCGAAGTGGCTCTGGGTCGCGAGCGGGAGGGTGCACTTCGCCGCGACCGAGAAAGCGAAGCTGCAGCTCGATGCGAAGGGCATCGAGTTCGTGGGCACGAAGGTCCTGGCGAAGCACCTCCCGAGGCCGCCCGCGCCGTCCGGCCGCCGGCGCCCCGCCCCCTAGCAGGCTGTGGAAGGAGAAGGTGCGCGCGGAGCCGTTCGACGCGATCGAGCTCGAGCTCGGCGCGCTGTGGGCGCGGTAGCTCTTCCGCTCCCGGACCTCTTCGCGGCCATCTTCGCCGCCCCGCTGCGGCGGCGTTCTCGAGCCGGCGCCGAAGTGCCGGCCTCGACGGGCAAGCCCGGGCTCCGCGATCGCGAACCCGCACGGAGCGCCGTGCGCGAAGTCTGGGGCACGCGGCCCCGCAAGCCGATGCCGATGCCGATGCCGATGCCGCTGCCGATGCCGATGCCGATGCCGATGCCGGAGCCGGAGCCGGAGCCGGAGCCGGAGCCGAAGCCGAAGCCGGAGCCGAAGCCGGAGCCGATGCCGCTGCCGGAGCCGAAGCCGACGCCGACGCAGCTGCCGCCGCCGCCGCCGCCCGACTCGCAGGCGCCTGCGACCCCTCACTCCGGCTTCAAGATCGTCGCCACGCTCGCCCTTCCATCGAGCAGCGCCCGCAGCGGCTTCTCCAGCCGCACGTGCCTAACCTCCCCCAAATCCTCCACCACCGGCTGCTGCTCCAGCCACGCCGCATCGAGGCTCCGCTTGTCGGCGGCCTCGCGCTTGTCGACGTTCGAGATCGTCAGGTAGCCGATGCGGAACGACGTGACGTTGTGGAAGAAGTGCGCCGCCTGCGACGGCTCGACGTCACGATCGTCGAACACCGTCTCGACGATCACGCGCGCCCCCGCGATCTGCGCCCACTTCACCGGCACGCCGAGCCGCGGGTCGCTCGAGCCCCAGCGCCCCGGGCCGACCAACAGGTAGGGGGTCTTGTCGGCCAGGAGCTTCGCGTTGAGCTGGCCCACCTGCGCGGCCACGATCGGCGTCTCGTGCGCCTGGAGGTTCGACCGCTTCACGTACACGATGTCGCGCATCCCCTCGATCACGCCGTGACCGAGCGAGCGGTCGGTCTTGCAGAACACGCGCTGCTCATCGAACCCCTCCGTCTGCACGACCCCCTCGAGCGCCTGCGTCGCCTGCGGCCGCACCTGCAGCACGTACAGGCACGGCTCGCGGCGCGGGCGCCCGGCGGGGACCTTGCGGCCGTAGTCGCCGGCGTCGAGCGCGAACTCGATCTCGACCGGGCAGCCGAGCCCTTCGCGGAAGAGCGCGAGCAGCTCCTCGAGCGCCGGGGCGAGCGGCAGGGCGCCCCAGCGCAGCACGTTGTGGAACGACACCACGCGCGGGCCGTGGACCGACAGGTCGTCGCGGATCGCGTCGTCGTCGGGCGAGTAGACGCTGCCGACGAGCGAGAGCGGGCCGTCGTCCTCGGCCGTCTTCAGGTCGAACTCGCGCGTCGCGCCGGCCCCCTCGTAGCTCGGCGTCACCTGCGTGAGATCGAGCGCGAAGAAGCCCTTCTGCGTGTAGCGCAGGTAGTCCTCGGCCGAGCCGAACTGGGGCAGCACCGACGGCTCGCCCGGCGAGAATTGCAGCGCCGCGCCCCCTTGCACGATCTGCTGGCCGAGGCCGAGCGCGACGTACGCGAGGCCGTCCTCGGCCTTTTGGTGACCGATCGGGTAGTAGTTGTACGAGACCGCGACGCCGGCGACGTGCGGGTAGTAGCGCTGGCCGTCGTAGCTCTGGCCGACGACCTCCTGGATGAGGACGGCCATCTTCTCCTCCTCGACCGAGTACTGCGTGCGCGCGATGTAGGCGCGCGCGTCGTCGGAGTACGTCGAGGCCCACACCGCCTTGAGCGCGCGACAGAGCTGCCCGAAGCGCTCCTCGGGGTCGAAGTGGTTGTTGGGCAGCATGATCGTCGAGTAGATCCCCGCGAACGGCTGCAGCTGCGAGTCCTCGAGCAGGCTCGACGATCGGACGGCGAGCGGCCCTTGGAGCGGCGCGACGGTGCGCCGCAGCTTGTGGCGCAGGTCGTCCGAGAGGCGCGCGGCCATGAAGCGGTTGTGGATCTCCTTCTGCGTCGCGCCGGCGCCCGTCTGGATCTTGTGGGCCTCCATGAACTTGTCGAACTCGTCGGTCGGCACGACGACCGAGTAGGGCACGCGGATCGAGAGCCCCTCGAAGCGATCGGCGAGCCCGTGGCGCGCGATGAGCGAGCCGACGAACGCGAGGCCGCGCGCCTTGCCGCCGATCGAGCCGTTGCCGAGGCGGATGAACTGCGCCGCGTTCGCTGCGTCGGGCTTCGCCGACCAGTCGGAGATCGACCCCTCCTGCAGGCGCGTGCGCTCCTCGGCGAGCGCGTCGACCAGGAACTTGCGGATCGCCTCCGGGCCGCCGAAATCGGAGATCTTCTTCGGGCGGATCTTGTTGGCGATGTCGAACAGGCACCGCGCCGTCAGCCAGTGCGAGAAGTGGTCGCGGCTCGCGTGATAGGCGATCGACTCGGCCGGCACGGTCTTGAGCATCTGCTCGAGCTCGTAGGCGTGGCGCGCGCGGCCGACCTCGGTGCGATCCGGCAGGCGGAAGACGAAGTCGCCGAAGCCGAGCGACTCCTTGACGAAGTCGCGGATGTCCTTGAGCAGGTTCGGCGAGTTCTTGTCGGCGTACCGGAGCCCCGCCTGCTCCGCGCGCGCCGCGTTCGACGACTCCGCCGACTGCATCAGCACCGCGAGGTCGGGGAGCTTGCCGCGCATCTCCTTGACGAGCTCGAAGCCCGCCTGGGCCTCGTCGGCCCCGTTGTGCGGGAAGCGCACGTCGCTGATCACGGCGATGATCGCCTCCTGGTAGCGATCGAAGTGCGCCATCGCCTCCTCGTACGAGGTCGCGAGCAGCACCTTCGGGCGCGCGCGCATGCGCACCATGCGGTGCAGGTCGTTGAGCCCCTCGGCGACGAGCGACTCCGACTGCTTCATCAGCTCGGTGTAGAGGATGCTCAGGAAGGCCGAGTAGCGGCGGACCGAGTCCTCGACGACGATGATGGCGCGCACCCCCGCTTGGAGGTCGTGCGCGATGTTGAGCCCGTCCTCGACGAGCTTGATGATCGCGATGAGGATGCGCGCGTCGCCCGTCCAGCAGAAGACGTGGTCGACCGCCGCGCGATCGAGCCCCTGGCCGCCGAACTGCCCGAGATCGGCCTCGGTGCGCACGAGCAGCACCACCGGGAGCTCCGGGAAGTGGGCCTTCACGCGCCGGCCGAACGCGTTGGCGTCGGTGTCGGCGATGCGCACCATGGTCATCACCAGATCGAAGCGGCGCTCGGCGATCATCTCCATCGCGCGCTGCCCCGAGGAGACGTGCGTGATGCGCGGCGCGTTCGAGAGGTTGAGCTCCGAGTACTCGGTGAAGATCCGATCGGTGAGCCGCCCGTCCTCTTCGAGGATGAACGCGTCGTAGGGCGAGGAGACGAGCAGCACCTCGCGCACGCGGTTGGGCATCAGGTCGTGGAAGACGGAGTCCCAAGGGGCGGTGCGCAGGGCGGCCGGGGCGTCGTTCGACATCGGGGCGAAGGCTACCAAATGGCCCGGCGCGAGGGACGCTCCGTCGGCTCCAACGCAGAGCTCGCGTGACGGCGGCTGCGGGTGCGGGTGCGGCTGCGGGTGCGGCTGCGGGTGCGGGTGCGGGTGCGGCTGCGGGTGCGGGTGCGGCTGCGGGTGCGGGTGCGGCTCCGGCTCCGGCGTCAGGAATCGATCCGAGTGAAGTAAAGCTTCCCCGACTAGGCATACCCGGGGCGCGCGCCGAGGAGCGTGGGGGCTGCGGCGACGAAGGTGCCCGAGGCGTTCGGCCGATAGGCCGACAGGCCGCCGGCGATCACCGCGGGCGCGCCGGTGACGACGTTCTCGGTGGCCCAAGCCGCGCCGCGAGTACGCGTCCGTCCGAGGACCGGCTTACGATTCGGCAAGACAGCCTCTAGAACGCCCATCCTCCGCAAAGGGGCCCCGCGAAGACGCCCCACAGCCGGCAGCGCCCGTTCACGCAATCGACGCCCTCGCATTCCCAGGAGTCGTTGCACGCCTCGCCCGGCCGCTTCGGTGGAGGCGCGCACTCACCCACGGCCGGAGAGTCCGGCGACACACAGAGCGAGCCGGCGGCGCACACATCGCCGAGCGCCCCTTGGTCGAAGCACGCTTGGCCCGCGCCCGGCCGCTTGGCGCACCGCAAATCCAGGTCGCAGTAGCTGCCAGCCACGCAGTTCCATGCCGTGCCGTTGGCGCCCCTGCACCAATCGCCGTCATTCGCGATCGCGCTTTGCCCGCACAGCATGGACTGGCCGTCGCTCCAGATCTGCTTCCAGCAAGCGCCGTGGTACCCAGGCGCCGAGGCGCACTCGCCCCAAAATTGCTCGCAGTTCGCGCCGGGCGGCTTCGCGCCGAGATACACGTCGAGGCAGTCGAGCGGGAAGTCCATCTCCTTGTACGACGGGCAGCGGCTCGGCGGGGACTGCAGCGCCCTCAGGCACGCGGCCGCGTGCTCGCCGTCGAACGGCGCGCCGAGCGCCCGCGCGTGCTCTGCCTGCTGCTCGTAATAGGCGGTCTGGTCCGCCAGGCACGAGGCGGCCGGCGCGTCGAGCCCCGCGCCGACGCAGCACTCACTCGCCTTCTCGCAAAAAATCGCCGCGAGCTTGGAGGGGAACGATCGCTCGTCGACGGTGGGAGGCACGTCGAGCGCCGTCCGCGTGCCGCAGCCGACCACGATTGCGAGGATCGCGCTGGGGAGCAAGGCGAGCGCTATTGGCGTGGGGCGGTGTGAGCCGGGCGGGCCTGCGGCCATGGTGACCGCGAGGATACGGCCGGACGCCGCGCGTGGGGCGACGTCTCGCTCGGGCCGGCCACAGCGCCTCGCGGAGCTGTGAAGTGGCTGCTTCGAGGCGGGTGTGGTTCTCCTGCTGAGCGAGTGGTCGCGTTCTAACAGCCCCCATCCCCAGCCCTTCCCCCGCGGTGCGTGGGAAGGGAGCGGGAGGCGGCGGCGCAG
>JAJXTK010000213.1 GCA_021783935.1 Myxococcales bacterium
CGAGCGCGACGAGAGGGACGCGTCGGCCGCCGCGCGCGCCTGGGGCGCCGCGGTGGTCGCGACCGGCGAGCTCCTCGACGCGATGGGGCGCGCCGAGGAGCGGATCGAGGACGCGCAGGAGATCGCCCGAACGCTCGCCGCGATCGCCGACGAGCACGCCGAGGCGCTGCTCGACCTAGCCGCGCCGGTCGGCCGCGCATCGGTCTGCGCGCACGCGGCGCTGCTCGCGGTAGGGCTCGCGCGACGGGTGGGCGCGCCTTTGCGCACGCGCGTCGAGCTCGGCGCCGCGACCCTGCTCCAATCGCTCGCGGAGCGCGTCGATCGACGGCCCGACCTCGACCTCGCCGTACGACGCCTCTTCGCGCTCGCTTGCAGCGATCCGCGAGGAGAGCCGGTCGCGGTGCTCGCCCACGAGGCCGTGCGCCTGCGCGCCGGCGCGCGCCCTGCTGCGGCCGCCGCGGACGCGCGCCTGGTCGCCGCGGCGTGGGAAGAGGCGCACGCCGCGCGCGTCGCGCCCTCCGAGGCCGCCGCCTCGCCGCTCTTTCGCGCGCCTGCGCCGCTCTTGCACGCGCTCGAGAGCGACGCGCTCGCGCTCGATCCGGCCTTCGAGCAGCGCCCGAGCGAGCGCGGGACGCTGCGCGACGAACCCCTCCCCGCGCTGCTGGCGCGCGCCTTCGCGCGGAGGTTCACCGGCTCCATCGTGTTCGTCGACGCCATCGGCGGGCGCCACGCGATCGTGTTCGCCGACGGCGGGCCGATTCGAGCCCGCGCGCCGCGCGCGGCCTCGTTCGGCGCGACGCTCGCCGTGACGTGCGGGCTCTCGGGCGCGACGGTGCGCGACGCGCTTGCCCGCGCGGCGGTCGAGGGGGGCTCGCCGACCGACGATCTGGTCGCGCGCGGCGCGATCGACCTCGGCGGTGCCGCGCGGGCGCTGGCGACGCGCGCCGCTGCGCGCATCGCGGCAATCGCCGAGCTGCCCGCGTCGACGGCGCACGAGTGGTACCCGGCCCGCGATCTGCTCGCGGGCTTCGCCGAGCCCGCCATGGGGATCGATCCGCGCTGCGCGATCCTGATCGCCGCGCGCAGCTCGCGCGCTCGCAGCGTCATGAACGCCGCGCTGCGCCGCCTGTCGGGGGCGCTCTCGCTCGACCCCGACCTGGACGTCAAGCGCCTGAGGCCGACCCCGGCGGAGCGCGGCGTGCTCGCGGCGATCTCCGCGACGCGCGCCTCGCTCGCCGAGCACCTCGCGCTCGGCACCTTCGTCGCCGACGTCGCGAGGCCGCTGTTGTACGCGCTGCTCGTGACGCACGCGCTTCGTACGGCGCCCCCCACGACCGCGACCGCGTGAGCTCGCGCCGCCTCGCCTGCGGCCGGGGCGCGCGCCCGCGCCCGGTCAGACGCGACCAGTCTTGCGATCGAACGCGCACGCCCGATAGCGTCGTCGCATGGCAAAAAAGCGCGTCGCGATCATGACCGGTGGTGGGGACTGCCCGGGGCTCAACGCGGTGATCTACGGCGCGGTGCGGGTCGGCATCGCGCGCTACGGATGGGAGGTGCTGGGCGTCGAGGACGCGACGCGCGGGCTCATCGACCTCGCCTACGCGTTTCCCCACGGAAACCAGTGGCTGACGCTCGAGTCGGTGCGCCCGATCCTCTCGCGGGGCGGTACGATCCTCGGCACCTCGAACCGATCGGATCCCTTCAACTTCGTGGTGCGCAACGCCGACGGCACGGAGGGAACGATCGACGTCAGCGATCGGGTGGTCGAGAACTTCAAGAAGCTCGATCTCTCCGCGCTCATCTCGATCGGCGGCGACGGCTCGATGCGCATCGCCAAGCTGCTCATCGACAAGGGGATCCCGATCGTCGGCGTCCCCAAGACCATCGACAACGACCTCGCGTCCACCGACCAGACCTTCGGCTTCGACACCGCCGTGCAGATCGCCACCGAGGCGCTCGATCGCGTGCGCGACACGGCCGAGAGCCACGATCGCGTGATGATCGTCGAGGTGATGGGGCGCGACGCCGGCTTCATCGCGCTGCACGCCGGCATCGCTGGCGGCGCCGACGCGATCCTGATCCCCGAGATCCCCTATCGCCTCGAGCCGATCGCCGAGACGGTCAAGGCCAGGCGCGCGGCGGGCCAGACGTACTCGGTCATCGTCGTCGCCGAAGGCGCGAAGCCCAAGGACGGCCAGGCGAGCGTCGGCGAGCACAAGGCCGGCGCGATGCCCAGGCTCATGGGCGCCGGCATGCGCGTCGCCGACGGCCTCGGCCCGATGATCGCGGCCGAGCTGCGCGTCACGGTGCTCGGCCACATCCAGCGCGGCGGCAGCCCGTCGAACTACGACCGCGTGCTCGCCGTTCGCTACGGGCAGGCGGCGGCCGAGCTCGTCGAGCGCGGCGAGTTCGGGCGGATGGTCGCCCTGCGCGGGGGCGAGATCACCTCGGTGGCGATCGCCGAGGCGTCGGCCGCCAACAAGCGCGTCGATCCGCGCGGCCAGCTCGTGTCGACCGCGCGGGCGATCGGCGTGACGTTCGGCGACGAGTAGCCGAGGCGCGCCGCGCGCCCGCGCCCGCATCTTGCGCGCCCGGCGCGCGCCGCGCGCGTTATGCTGCCCGAACGCATGGACCGGCAGGCGCTCCTTGGCACGATCCCGATGTTCGAGGGCCTCGGCGACGAGGATCTCGACGCCTTAGCCAGCTCGCTCGTGGAGCGTCGCTTCGCGGCCGGCCAGATGATCTTCAACCTCGGCGACCCCGGCGACGCGATGTACATCATCGCAGAGGGGCACGTGAACATCCACCTGCCGGGCGAGGCGTCGCGGAGGGTGTCGCTCAAGGACATCACGCGCGGCGAGTACTTCGGCGAGCTCGCCCTCTTCGATTCGAAGCCCCGCTCCGCGAGCGCGCTGGCCACCACCGACGCGACCCTCCTCGAGCTCGCGCGCGAGACGCTCTCGGGCTACCTCACCAAGCGCCCCGGCGCCGCGATGGCGATCTTGCACACGATGGCGGATCGCCTGCGCGAGACCAACAAGATGATCTCGGAGCGCGCGGCGAAGAACGTCGTCGAGGAGATCGAGCGGAGCCTCACCTGGTCCGACCGCCTCGCCGACAAGGTCGCGGAGCTGAACGGCTCGTGGGCCTTCATCCTGCTCCTGCTCGGGATGACGGTCACCTGGTCGCTCATCAACTCGCCCTACCTCGCGACGCTGCTGCGCTTCGCGCGCCCCGACGACTCCGGGAAGATGAACGGCTTCGACCCCTTCCCGTACGTGTTCTACAATTTGGTGCTCGCGATCCTGGCGACGCTCCAGGGGCCGCTCATCGTGATGAGCCAGAACCGTCAGAGCCTGAAGGATCGCAAGACCGCGGAGACCGACTTCAAGGTGAACCTCAAGAACGAGGTCAACATCGAGTCGATCCTGCGCGAGCTCGGCGAGTTCCGCGCCGAGGCCAACGCCCGCCTCGAGTCGCTCGAGACGCGCGTGCCCGCGCACGCCGCCGCGCCCCAGGTCGAGGACGAAAGCGCCGCGCCGCCATCGTAGGGAGCGAGCAGAGGGAGCGAGCAGAGGGAGCGAGCAGAGGGAGCGAGCAGAGGGAGCGAGCAGAGGGAGCGAGCAGAGGAACGGGGAGAAAGAAAAGGCGAGGAGGATCTTCAAGGAATCGAAGCTCCTCCCCTCCCTGCCTCCCTGTTGCCCTCTCTCATTCTCCGAACAGCTCCCCCTGCGCCCGTGGCCTTCGGAACGTCGAGGCGCGCGCGACCGCTCGTTCTTCGTCGCCATCGAGCCCGAGCCGCGCGCGGTGCACCTGGAACAGCCGCTCTATCGCCTGCCAGCGCGGCCCCGCGCCCGACATGCGCGCCCCGAATTCCGCGACGTCGAGCTTGCCGTCGCGCACCTGGCGGATGGCGCTCTCGACCTTCGCCGCGCGCTGCGGGTAGGCGCGCGAGAGGCGCTCGAAGAAGACCGGCAGCACCTCGGCGGGCAGCCGCACCGCCTGGATGCCCGCGCCCGCCGCGCCGGCGGCGGCGGCGCGCTCGAGGACCTCGACCACCTGCGAGTCGTTCAGCCCCGGGATCACGGGCGCGACGTTGACCGCGACCGGCACGCCCGCCTCGGCGAGCACGCGCAGCGTCTCGAAGCGCGCGGACGGCGCGCTCGCCTGGGGCTCGATCGCCCGCGCCATCGCCTCGTCAGCGAACGGGATGCTCACGGTGACGCCGGCCCCCGCCACGCGGGCGAGCTCTGCGAGCAGCGCCGCGTCGCGACGCACGAGCGCGCTCTTGGTGATCACGTGCGCCGGGTTGCGATACTCGAGGCAGAGCTCGAGGCAACGGCGCGTGAGGCGAAAGGACGCCTCGACGGGCTGATAGCAGTCGGTGTTGCCGGAGAACGAGATCGACTCCCCCTGCCAGGCTCCCTTGTCGAAGGCGGCGCGCAGCAGCGCCGGCGCGTTGCGCTTGACCACGATTTTCCGTTCGAAGTCGCTGCCGGCGCCGAAGCCGAGGTACTGGTGCGTCGGCCGCGCGTAGCAGTAGGCGCAGCCGTGCACGCATCCTCGATAGGGGTTGAGGCTCCAGCGGAAGGGGACGTCGGGGCTGTCGTTCTTCGAGAGGATCGAGCGCGCGTCCTCTTCGAAGATCTGGAGCGGCGCCTCCGGCGGCGGCTCGAGCCACTCGACCTCGGTCGACGCCCAGGGATTCGGCGGGTTCCAGCGCGGCAACAGGCGCACTGAACGAACGTATAGCACACCTCGTACGCGCCGATTTCGCGGTAGGTTTCGCGCGATGTCCCGCCCCGGCGGCTTTCGCCCGCACGCCCCCCGCGAAGCTCCGCGATCGACCACCTCGCCGCCGCGTCCACCGCCGCGTCCGCCGGCGCAACAGCGCCAGCGCTTCGACAAGCCACGCCTCCAGCCGCAGGTCACCACGCTCTGGGACTACCCCTCGCAGCACTACGGCGACGAGGAGCAGGGAGATCAGCGCTACCGCGGCGCGACGCCGTCGTACGTGATTTGGAACGTCCTGAGCCGCTTCACGAAGGCGGGCGATCGCGTCGTCGACCCCTTCTGCGGCAGCGGCACCACGCTCGACGTCTGCGCGGATCTCGACCGCGAAGGGCTCGGCTTCGACGTCGCCCCCGCGCGCGCCGACGTCCGCAACGCCGACGCGCGCAGCCTGCCGCTCAAGGACCGGAGCGTCGCGCTGGTGTTCATGGATCCGCCGTACGCCGACAACCTCGACTACTCGGACGATCCGCGCTGCATCGGCAAGCTGAAGGCCAACGGGCAGTGGCAGCGGGCGATGCGCCTCGCGATCAAGGAGGCCGCACGCGTGCTTCAGGACGAGGGCGT
This sequence comes from Myxococcales bacterium, assembly GCA_021783935.1. Classification (GTDB taxonomy): domain Bacteria; phylum Myxococcota_A; class Polyangia; order Polyangiales; family JADJMO01; genus CAIXWQ01. The sequence continues at coordinate 5,359 of JAJXTK010000213.1, forward strand.
GCTCGCGATGTTCGTCTGCGACGTCTTCAAGAAGAACAAGGTCGGAAACGCGTTCTTCCCGCTCGGCCTCGAGCTCGCGAACCTAGCGCGCGAGGAGCGCCTCGTCGCGATCGATCACGTCGCCGTGGTGCGCCACAATCGCACCCTCGAGATGGGCAACTACCGCCAGGCCGCCGACGAGCAGGGGTTCTTCCTGCGCGGCTTCAACCACCTGCTGCTGTTCCGCAAGCGCGAGCGCACCGTCGAGTGAGACAGATGAGGCAGCGCGCAGTGCGCCAATCTCAGAATAGTACCGATGGACCGGGCCCTCCCCGGGACATGGCGCACCGACGGTCGGGGAGCATGGCGGGGAGCGGCGCTCGCTCCCACTCGTAGGCCGAGCGAAGCGAGGCCGTGCCCACACGGTGGGGGAGCACGAGGGGGAGCGGCGCTCGCTCCCACTCGTAGGCCGAGCGAAGCGAGGCCGTGTGAGACCGCTTGCCGATGGGACGCCTCGGCCCACGATCGAGAAGGTCCATGTGCGGCGAGCAGCCGACGGGTGAACCCGGGTGTGCCTTGGTGCTGCTTCGGCCCTGAAAAAAAGATCAACGCCCGGTGCGAAGGCGGGTCACGATTCCTCTGTCCGACCCCACGAGGAAGGTGAGGCATGCGATCGGCGCGCGCGTTGAACCCCATCGAAGCCGTCTCGGCCGAGGAGCCGGGCGGGGCCGATCCGCTGCGTTCGTCCGGCGTGCGGACGCGCGCCGAGCCGCCGACGCGCGAGACCGAGGACGAGGCGACGATCGCGACGATGCTGCTCTCGGGCGACCCGCACGGCGCGATCGCCCGCGCGGCGCGCGCGTACGGCGCGGCGATCGGGCGCTTCTGCTACCTGCTGCTCGGCGCGCAAGGGGAGGCCGAGGAGGCGGCGCAAGAGACCTTGGTCGCTGCCTTCCACGCGGCCGCGAGCTACCGCGGCGAGGGGACGGCCCGCGGCTGGCTCTTCACCATCGCGCGGCGCACCTGCGCGCAGCGGCTCGAGGCGCGCACGCGCCAGGCGCGGCGTCGCGAGCTGATGCCCCTCCCGATCGAGACCACCGACGCCTCGTTCCTGCACGACGAGGCCGAGCTCGCCGCCTCGATCCGCGCCGGCATGGACACCCTCGCCCCCGCCGACCGCGACATCTTGGCGCTCCGCTACGAGGCCGAGCAGTCGTTCCGCGAGATCGGCCGAGCCCTCGGGATCGACGAGGCCGCCGCCCGCAAGCGCGTCAGCCGCGCGCTCGCTCGTCTTCGCGAGGCGCTTGCTCGCGACGCGGCCGAATAGGAAGGACCACCATCGTGAGCTTCCGACCCGCCCCCCCGTCCCGGGACGACGACGACACCCTGGTGATGGCGTCGCCGCCGACCTTCTCGAGCCCGCGCCGGCCCGCCGCGGAGTCCGCTGCGCCCTGCGCCGAGGTCGAGGAAGCGCTGGCAGTGGGGGTCGACGGCGCGCTGCCGCTCGAGCTCGAGCTGCACATCCGGAGTTGCGGTAGCTGTGCCACGCGCGTCGAAGAGGCGGTCGAGCTCGCGACGCGGGTGCGGCGGGCCGCGAGCAGGTATTCTCACCCGGTCGACTTCGAGGCGCGCGTCCTCGCCGCGATCGGCAGCTCAGTGCGGTAGCGGACCGTCGGGGGAAAAGGGGTCATGGCGAACGAAGAGTCCAGCGTCGATCCGCTCGTAGGGCAGACCATCAACGACCGCTTCGAGGTCACCTCGCTCATCGCGCGCGGCGGGATGGGCAAGGTCTACCGCGGCAAGCAGATGCCGCTCGGCCGTGACTGCGCCATCAAGGTGCTCGACCTCAAGAAGGGCGACGTCGACGAAGACTTCGAGCGGCGCTTCTTCCTCGAGGCGTCGATCCTCGCCAAGCTCACGCACCCGAACACGGTCACCGTCTTCGACTACGGGCGCACCGAGGGCGGCGTCCTGTACATGGCGATGGAGTTCCTCGAGGGGCGCACCCTCAAGCAGGTGCTCCGCGAGGAGGGCGCCTTCGATCAAGAGCGCGCCGCGCACGTCGCTCGCCAGATGTGCCGGTCGCTCCGCGAGGCGCACTCCCTCGGCGTCATCCACCGCGACCTGAAGCCCGCCAACGTGTTCCTCGTCGAGCACGGCGACGAGCGCGACATGGTCAAGGTCATCGACTTCGGCCTCGTGAAGAACGTCGACTCGTCCGCCACGGAGGACCTCACGCAGGCGGGGCTGTTCATGGGCTCGCCGAAGTACATGGCGCCCGAGCAGATCCGCGGCGAGCACGTCGACGCGCGCACCGACCTCTACGCGCTCGGCGTCATCCTCTACGAGATGGTCTGCGGCGAGGTCCCCTTCGACCGCGCCAATCAGGTCGATCTGCTCCTCGCGCACGTGAACGAACGCCCCAAGCGCCCGCGCGAGAAGAAGCCCGACGTCCAGATCAACGAGGCGTTCGAGGCCGTGATCATGCGCTGCCTCGAGAAGTCGCCCGACGACCGCTTCACCACGATGGACGACGTGCTCGCCGTCCTCAAGGAGGCGACCGGCGGCCTGCGCACGGTCGAGACGGCGACGAGCGTCGAGCTGCGCAAGTCGCTCGACGCCCTGGTGAAATCCGGCTCGAACCCCTCGGGCCCTCAGCAGGCCGATCCGCTGCTCCTCGGCTCCTCTGCGGCCGCGGTCGAGCCGAAGAAGAGCAATCGGGGGGTCGTCATCGGCATCGGGCTCGCGCTCGTCGCCGGCCTCGCGCTCTTCGTCGCGACGCGCGGCAAGAAGGACGAAGACAAGGCGCAGGCGGCCGCACAGCCGCCGCCCAACGCATCCGTCACCATGAGCGCCGCCGGCGCGGCCTCGTCGGTCGCGAAGTTCGTCCCGACGGCCTCCGCCCCCCCGGCGCCCACGGTCGACAACAAGCGCGTCCACCTCGAGAGCGATCCGCCCGGCGCGAAGGTGCGCGACACGAACGAGGTCCTCCTCTGCGACACCACGCCGTGCGACGTGAAGCTCGACTCGGGGGCGCTGACCGTCGCGCTCAGCCTCGACGGCTACTCCGGCGAGAAGGTGAGCCTCAAGGAGGGGGACGGCACCAAGAAGGTCACGCTCACCAAGAAGGCGACCGTCACTTGGACGCCGCCGAAGAGCAACGGCGGCGGCACCAAGCCTCCGCCCACCGGCGGCGATCCGGGGTTCAAGAGCGATCCGTACTGAGCACCGCACCCACGTGCGACGACGCCGATCGCCACGTGCCCCTCTCCCTGCGAAGCAGAGCGGGGCAACGTGGTGAGCGCTGATTGCTACGCGTCCACGAGCTTGCGCTTCTCCGGCGGCGTCTCTTGGTCCTCGGGCGGCAGCGACGTGTACTGGAACGTCAACGCGCCGTCCTTCACGTCGACCAGCGCCTCGCCGCCGTGCTCGAGCTTGCCGAAGAGCAGCTCGTCGGTGAGCTGCTTCTTGATCTCGCTCTGGATGACGCGCGCGAGCGGGCGCGCGCCCATGAGCCGGTCGTAGCCCTTTTCGGCGAGCCACTGGCGCGCGGCCTCCGTGATCGCGATCGTCGCGCGGCGGTCCTTGAGCTGCGCGTCGAGCTCGCCGATGAACTTGTCGACGATGCTCCCCATGACCGACGGGTCGAGCGCGTTGAAGGCGACGCGCGCGTCGAGGCGGTTTCGGAACTCGGGGCTGAAGACGTTCTGCACCGCCTTGTCTTCGGTGCCCGCTGGCTGCGCCTGATCGCCGAAGCCCACGCGCCGCGCGCTCAGGTCGCGGGCGCCGACGTTGCTCGTCATGATCAGCACCACGTGCCGGAAATCGCTCGCGACGCCGGTGTTGTCGGTGAGCTTGCCGTGGTCCATCACCTGGAGCAGCACGTTGAAGACCGCGGGGTGCGCCTTCTCGATCTCGTCGAGCAGGAGCACCGCGTGCGGCGTCTCCGCGATCGCCTCGGTGAGCTGGCCGCGCTGGTCGAAGCCGACGTAGCCCGGCGGCGCG
>JAJXTK010000214.1 GCA_021783935.1 Myxococcales bacterium
GCACGACCGCGATCTGCCTCGCGGTCGCGGCCATGCAGCGAGGGCAGCGCGTGCTGCTCGTCGACGCCGACCCGCAGGGGACGGTGCGCACCTGGGGCGACGTCGCGGCCGAGCAGGGGCACGCCGCGCCCACCATCGTCGCGATGGGGGCGACCATGCACCGCAGCGGCCAGCTCGCCGCGCTCGCCAAGGAGTTCGACCTCACGATCATCGACTGCCCGCCGCGCCACGGCGAGGTGCAGCGATCGGCGCTCATGGTCGCCGACGTCGCGATCCTCCCCTGCGGGCCGTCGGCGGCCGACGCGTGGGCGCTCGCGGGGGCGCTCGACGTCGTCGCCGAGGCGCGGGCGCTGCGCGAGACGCTCCGCGCGTGCATCGTCATCACGCGCAAGCAGGGGCGCACGGCCCTCGCCAAGCAGGCGCGCAAGGTGCTCGGGGGCTCCGGGCTTCCGGTCCTCGGCGCCGAGCTGTCGCAGCGCATCGCCTACCAGGAAGCGATCGCGGAGGGGCGCGGCGTCACCACGCACGCCCCGCGCGACGCCGCGTCGTTCGAGATCACGTCGCTCCTCGCGGAGCTCGAGAGGTTCGCGCATGGCGAAGAAGCAAGTCACAGTCTCGCTCCGACGGCCGCAGCAAGCTGAGGCCGAGGCGCCGATCGTCGTCGGCACGCCGAGCGCGCCCAGCGTCGTCGATGCGTTCGTCGAGGCGCGCCCGATCGAGCGCGCGCCGACGGCGACGCCGAGCACCCTCCCCGGTCGGGTGGTCGTGAGCCTCCAGCTGCCGCAGGAGCTGGCCAACCAGCTGCTCGTGCGCTGCCTCGACGAGGACCGCGACGCCAGCAACGTCGTCGCGACGCTGGTGCGCGAGTGGCTCGACGGCGATGAGCGCGAGCGCGAGATCGGCTGGCGCGACGTCGTGCGCTGGGCGCGTCAGAGCCTCGCGACGCAGCTGCCCTTCATGCGCGCGTTCGGGCGCTGAGGGGCGCAGCAAGAAGCGTCGCGACGCCCCGTCGGCTCACGCGTCGCCGCGCACGACGATCGTGCCCCAGCCGTCGTACTCGCCGTCGAGCGGCAGGACGATCTCGAGCACCTCGGCGCAGAAGTCGTCGGGGTGCCCACCTGCGAGCTGCTCGGTGCGGTGGAACTCGAGGCTGAAGCGCCCGTCCTCGCCCGGCCCGTCGGGCGGATCGACCTCGAAGCCGGCCTCTTCGAACGCCTCGGCGGCGCGCGTCGCCGACTCCTCGTCGGGGAAGTAGGCGCGGTGATCGACCGTGCGGATCGAGTCGAGCAGATCCCCTTGCGAGGCGAGCTCGTCGAGCAGCCTGCGGTTCTCGATCTGCTGGTGCGCGAACAGGTCGGGGGCGAGGAACTCGACGTAGTAGTCCCAGTCGGCGTCCTCGTCGGTGGTCCACTCCGGCTCGTAGCCGTGGGGCAGCGCGCCGACGAGCGCGTCGGGGTCCTCGCGCACGGCGTCGGCGTGCGTGGCCGGGAAGTAGAAGACGAAGTTGGTGTGGCCGGCGTTGGTGAAGCGGCCGACGTACACCGCGTCGATGCGCGCCTCGAGGCGCTGGACGAGCGCGTCCTCGAGCGCGTTGATCGCGTCGGCCTCGCTGGCGTCGCGCAGCCCGTCCTCGCGCGCGGAGACGAGCCTCACGCGCACCTCGAGGCGGATCGGGTGGGTGTCGAGCGGAGCGTGCTCGGCGGCGGCGAGATCGACGAGGAACACTGCGGGCTTGTCGTCGACGATCGCGTGGTAGACGTCGAAGTTCGGCGACCAACGCATGGTCATGCGAGAAGGATAGGGCACCCTTCGCGTCGCCGCGCCTACGAGCGTGCACGTTGCGCGCGCTCCGTTCCGAACGATCCCGCCTACCTCATCCGAGATTGTCGCCTCGGGCGGGTGGCCGACATCCCATGTGCGCCCATACGGCTCGCAGAGGTGCGTACGGCCGTGCCACCCTACGTCGGTCCGGGCTCGCCGCGCGGCTGCTCGTCGCGGCTCGGCTCCTCGCGGGTCCTGCTACACGGCCTCGAGGCGCGCCGAGCCCCCGTGCCCCGCTTGCAGCGCGGCCGTGGCGGCGGTCGATCAGCTTGATGGCGAACATCGCGTTCCTCGGGACGGGGCTCATCGGGTCGGGCATGGTCGAGAGCGCGTGCCGGCGCGCTGGGACGGTGCGCGTGTGGAATCGCACCAGCGCCAAGGCGAAGGCCCTCGAGGCGCACGGCGCGATCGCGTGCGGCACCCCCGCCGAGGCGGTCGCCGGCGTCGAGCGCGTGCACCTGTCGCTGTCCGACGACGCGGCCGTCGACGCGGTCCTCGCCGCCTGCGCTCCCGCGCTCCCCGAGGGGGCGATCGTGATCGATCACACGACCGCCTCGCCGGCCGGCACGCGGCGCCGCGCCCTGGCGCTCGCGCGCGACGGGCGCGCCTTCTTGCACGCGCCGGTGTTCATGTCCCCCAAGAACGCGCGCGAGGCGAGCGGCCTGATGCTCGTCGCGGGCCCCGAGGGCCACTACGAGCGCGCGCGCGAGGCGCTCGGCGCGATGACCGGCAAGGTCTGGTACGTCGGGGCGCGCGAGGATCTCGCGGCCGCCTACAAGCTCTTCGGCAACGCGCTGACCGTCGCGCAGACGGCGGCGCTCGCGGACGTCTTCGCCATGGCGCGCGCGCTCGACGTCCCCGCGATCGACGCGCACGGGCTCTTCTCGCACTTCAACCCCGCGGGGGTCGTCCAGTATCGCGGCGCCACCATGGCGCACGGCGACTACGCGGCGAGCTTCGAGCTCACCATGGCGCGCAAGGACGTCCGGCTCATGCTCGAGGCCGCGGGCGACGCAGGGCTCACGGTGCTCCCCGCGGTCGCGGCGCGCATGGACGCGCTGCTCGCGCGCGGGCTCGGCGCCGAGGATCTGGGCGTGCTCGCGATCGACGCGGTGCCGAAGCGGTCGTGATCGCCCCGTCGCGCGAGCGCGCGCGGCGGTAGCATGCGATGGCCATGAAGGTCGCGACCTGGAACGTGAACGGCATCCGCGCGCGCCACGAGCAGCTCCTTGCGTGGCTCGCCGAGGAGCGCCCCGACGTCGTGTGCCTGCAGGAGCTCAAGGCGTCGGTCGAGCAGCTCCCCGAGGCGCTCACGGCCCTGCACGACTACGCGACCTGCTGGCACGGCGGCGCGGTGAAGGGGTACGCGGGGGTGAGCCTGCACGTGCGCAAGGCCGCCTTCGCGACCTGGACGCCGAAGTTCACGCACCCCGCCTTCGACCACGAGTGCCGCGCCGTCGAGGTCGACATCGAGGGGACGGTCTTCTCGTCGCTGTACGTGCCCAACGGCGGCAAGGACTTCGGCGCGAAGCTCGCCTTCTACGAGTCGCTCATCGCCCACGTCGGCCGCCTGCACGCCGCCGGCAAGCGCCTCGTGCTGCTCGGCGACTTCAACGTCGCGCGCGAGGAGCGCGACGTGCACCCGAGCCAGCGCAAGGCCGACATGATCGGCCAGCGACCCGACGAGAGAGCGAAATACTCGCCGCTGCGTGTCGCGGGGCTCGTCGACGTGCACCGCGCGATGCACCCCGACGACGAGCGCCTCTTCACCTGGTGGCCGATGTGGAAGGCCGCCCGCGAGCGCAACCTCGGCTGGCGCCTCGACTACGTGCTGGCGAGCGAGGCGCTCGCCGCGGAGGCCAAGGGCTGCGAGGTGCGGCGCGCGATCGGCACGAGCGATCACGCGCCGGTGGTGGCCGAGCTCGGGTGAGGAGGCCGCGCGCGAGGAGCCGCGCCGGCCTCGCCCGCCCGACGCCTTCCCATTGGGCAGCGTCGGGGGAACGCTTCGGGAGCATGGGGGGCCAGAATCCGCGCGTGTCCTGCGTGGAGCGCGGGTAGCCGCCTCCCGCCGTGTCAGGTCCAAGACAAGCGGGTCGCGCGGCGCTGCGCCACCCGATCGTTTCGCTCGGCTCGGAGGCGCGACGGCGCGGCCGGGGCCCCGTCGCTCCATGAGCGCGGCGCCCCGGGCTCCACGACACGAGGCGCTGTGCCGCGAGGTGAGCCGGCGCGACAGCGATGTCATGGATTCCCATGGGCTTCACGACCGGCCGATGGGGAGAATCAACCGGTCTTCCCTTGGCGAGCCCCTTGCTTTGGCCTCCTCCGTCCGAAGCTACTTCGGGGAGGAATCATGCACATCGCTCGCCTTACCGCGCTCGCCCTGACTTGCTGCGCCGCCGTCGCTTGCAGCAGCGCCAATGACGCCGCGATGGCGACCTACGGCGCGATGCCGAACGAGGCGGCCGGTCGGGTGATTCAGGAGGCCGACATCTACAAGCTCGTCGGCAACACCCTCTACATCCTGAATTCGAAGCGAGGGCTGGAGATCGTCGACGTCACCAAGGTCCAGAGCCCGCGGCTGCTCGCCACCCTCCCGACGGCCAGCAGCCCACGCCAGATCTACGTCGACGGCAAGACCGCCTACGTCCTGACGAGCAACGCCGCGGACGTCGACTGCGGCGGCTACAAGGGGGTCTGCGGCTGGAGCGCTCCGGGCGGCGTGATCACCCAGGTGGACGTGATCGACGTCACCACGCCCGCCGCCCCCAAGGTCCTGGGCACGCAGCAGATCTCGGGCGATCTGCAGGACAGTCGCATCGTCGGTCACGTCCTCTACGTGGCCGGGATCGACGCGTCCGGCGCCACCACGCTGGTCGCGAGCTACGACGTCACCAATCCGCAGTCGTTCGCGAAGGTGGCCCAGGTCGAGTTCCCGTTCGGTGATTGGGACATCGGGGTCTTCCTGAACGTCACCGACACGCGCATCGTGGTCGCGCAGACGGGAGACACCTGCGACGTGGTTCACGACGAGGGGCAGTGTACGGACGCGCCGGTCACCCAGTTCGTCCCCATCGACATCACCGATCCCAACGGCGCGCTCACCCTCGGGACCCCCTTCCTCGGCAACGGCGTCGTCTGGGATCGCTGGGCCATGGACTTCGACCCGCAGACCAAGATCTTCCGCGCCGTCATGTCGAGCGATTGGAACGGCAATTCCGGTGGCGGCACGCTCAGCGTCTGGTCGGCGCCCACCACCACCGGCGCGCCGACCCCGCTCGGCTCCCTCGCGTTCAAAGCGGGCGATCACGTCACCGCGACCGCGTTCGCCGGGCCGCGCGTCTACGTCTCGTCCAACACCTCCAGCACCGGCTGCCCGGATCCCGTGGTCGTCCTCGACACGACGAACCCCGAGCACCCCGCCCAGCGCGGCTCCGTCGCCGTGCCGGGGGTGAACGACTTCCTCTTTCCCAACGGCAACCAGCTCATCAGCCTCGGTCACGCCGACCCGAGCACCAGCAACGCCTGCGGGCAGGGGCAGGGGTACGTCTCCTTCCAGGGGAGCGGGCAGCTCGCGGTCTCCCTCTTCGACGTCACCAGCGCAACGAGCCCCAGGCTCGTCTCGCAGGTCAGCTTCGGCGGGGACAAGAGCACCATCGCGGCCAACCGCGACGACCTCGGGAAGGCCTTCTTGGTCGTGAGCTCGATGGGGCTGATCCTCGTCCCCTTCCAGAACGTCGACCCGACGACGACGCAAGACAAGAGCGACGTCCAGCTCATCGATCTGGGCGCCTCGAGCCTGACGCTGCGCGGAATGGCGCCGCACGACGGGCTCGTCGAGCGCGCGTTCCCGGTCCAGAACGAGGTCGTGGCCTTCTCGGACCAGAGCCTGCAGGTGCTCGACATCAGCGACCGCGATCGGCCGGCCACCGCGGCGCAGCTCGACTTCTAGCGCGCCCAGAGGGCCACGCGCGCGGCCCGGCTCGCGGCCACCGTGGCCGCGAAATCGGCCACCGATGCCGCGCTACCCGAGCGCCACGACCGACACGTCGAGCACGTGCGGCGACGAGGTCTTCACGGCGTCGAGCGTCTCGGCGTTCGGCGCGTGATCGAGGTGCACGCGCGCGACGGCGGCCGCCGCCCCTTCGAACACGATGTTCTCGGTCTCTTGCACGTTGACGCCGGCGCGCTTGAGGGCGTCGAACACTCCGGCGAGCACGCCGACGCGATCGAGGTGTCGCACGACGAGCAGGTGCGTCGCGGGGGTCTTCTTGGCGAGGTTGACGACGTTGGGCGGCCGCCCGGTCTCCTTGTAGAGGCGCACGATGCGCACCGTCTCGGCCGCCGTCGCCTCCTGCGCCTGATCGGTCGAGGCGCCGATGTGGTGCGAGCCGATGACGCCGGGGAGCTTGAAGAGCGGCGACGCTACGGCGCCGGTGCCCCCCTCGGGCTCGCCGACGAAGACGTCGAGGCCGGCGTGGAGGCCGCGCTCGCGCACCGCGCGCTCGAGGGCGGCCTCGTCGACGATCTCCGCGCGCGAGGTGTTGATGAAGGTCGCTCCGGGGCGCATCGACGCGAAGACGCCGTCGCCCACGGCGCCGCGCGTCGCGGGCACGAGCGCGAGGTGCACGGTCATGACGTCGCACGCGGCGGCGAGCTCGGTCGCGGTCGCGACCTTGGTGACGCCGAGCTCCTCGGCGCGCACGTCGGTGAGGTCGCGGCAGCTGGCGACGACGTTCATGCCGAAGGCCTTGGCGCGCGTGATGACCTCGGTGCCGATGCGGCCGGTGCCGAGCACGCCGAGCGTGCGCCCGAAGAGCCCCTTGGCCTTGGAGTACGTCTTCTTGTTCCACTTGCCCGCGCGCAGATCGGCGGCGCCGTCGACGATGTGGCGATCGAGGGCGAGCATGAGCGCGAAGGCGAGCTCGGCGACCGCGATGGCGTTCTTGCCGGGGCAGTTGGCGACCCAGATGCCGCGCTCGGAGGCGGCCTTGACGTCGATGGTGTTGGTGCCGGCGCCGGCGCGCACCACGAGCCCGAGGCGGCCGGCTTCGAGCATCGGGCGGGTGACCTGGGTCGAGCGCACGACGAGGACCTCGGCGCCGCTCTGGCCGATCGCCTTGGCGAGCGCGTCGCCGTTGAGGTCGGGGTCGTAGAGCACTTCGAGGCCGGCCTCCGCGAGACCACGACGGCCGCTGTCTTCGAGCTTGTCGGCGACGAGTACCTTCATGGGCGCGATTGCGTCACGAACGCGCGCAGAAGACAACTGCCCATCGCGTCGTCACGGCCCGACGATCGCGATACCCTCCTCGCGCAACACCTTCTCGACCCGCGCGAGCTCCCAGGGGAGCCCGCGCGCGAGGCGCAGGCGCCTGCCGTCGCGGAGCTGGAGGACGAGCCAGCGCCGCGGCACCTCGCGCATGCTCCGGGGGCGTTCGTCGGGCTCGAGGTCCGTCGCGTCGCGAAGGCGGCTCGCCCCCGCGACCTCGGCGAGCGGGGCGACGCCGAGGAGCTTGCCTCGGTAGAGGTGGCGCAGCTCGCCGCGCGCGCCGTCGATCTCGAAGCGCCCGTGCCGCGCGCGCCGCACGCGCGCCCAGGCGACCATCGCCGCGGCCGAGACGAACCACGTCGACGAGATCGAGAGAAGGAGCTTCGGCGCGCCCGCCAGCACGATCAACGTGATGACGAGGCCGAGCACCGTGGCGAGGGCCGCGAGGCCGTGCAGGGCGAGATCGAGGTCGTGGCCCATGCACACGCAGACGAGCACGCCGTCGTCGCGGGCGATGACCTCCGCGTCGCTGTTGTGCAAGAGGCGCAGCCCCTGCTCGGCCTCCTCGTCGTCTGTGCTCATCGTCCCGAGCGCCCGCCCCGCGCGGAGGGGCGCACGCTAGCACCCGCTGCCACGCGCGCACCCGGTCGCCTGCGCCGGCTCGTTCCGTGGCAACATCGCCCCATGAACGGCTCGTTGCTGACGGTGGGGATCGCCAAGATCGTGTTCGGCGTGGTGGTCGGCGCGGTCGGGATCTTCCTCGGCCTGCGCATCGTCCACCTGCTCACGCGCCAGCGCGACGCCGAGGAGCAGCTCGGCCGCGGCAACCTCGCGATCGGCATCCTCGAGGCCGCGAGCCTCTTGTCGCTCGGCATCCTCGTGCAGAACGCCGTGCAGGCGACCTTCGACGCGCTCGACCTCTTGCACCGCGACCGGGGCTTCTCGAGCCGGATGCTCGTGCACTTCGCCTTCTACGGCTCGATCCACGTCGGCGTCTCGCTGCTGGTCGGCGCGACGGTGATCGCGATCGGCACCGCGCTCTTCGCGCGGCTCACGCGCGGGGTCGACGAGATGGGCGAGGTGCGCCGCGGCAACGCCGCCCCCGCGCTGGTGCTCGCGGCGGTGATCGTCGTGCTCGCGCTCGTCACGGCGCCCGGCCTGCGCACGACGCTCGACGGCCTCTTGCCGATCCCCGAGCTGCAACGCGACGTCGTGCCGATGCCCTCGTGATGCGCGCGCTCGAACGACACCTGCGCCCCGTGGCGCTCTCGGTCGCGCTGTTCGCGCCGACGAACGGCTGCGACGCCTTCTGGGACGCGCTCGATCTTCCGCGCCCCGGGCTCGGCCCGCTCGTGCGTCCGAGCGAGCCCGACACCGACTCGCCGGGGCCCGCGAGCTCCGCGCCGGGCAAGGCCGGCAAGGGGACGCCCGCGGTGCCCAGGGGGGTCGTCGATCTAGGCATCGCCTTCTACCCCGACGACGATCCGAAGCTCGTCCCGGCGCAGATCCGCTTCACCGCGCACGCGATGTGGCCGAGCCAGTACGCCGTCGGCTATCGGCTCCAGAGGGACGAGGCTGCGGCGGTCGGCGACTTCTACTCGAGGTACGCGAAGTCGGTCGCCTACGAGAAGCTCGACGGCGATCGTTTCCGGTGGGCGCCGCCGAAGGGGTGCCCTTCGGACATGTCCTGCGTCTACGCGAAGCTCGTCGAGCGCACGCGCGACGACGTCGAGGCGATCACCGATCGCTTCCGCGCCCGCATCAAGGCGAACAAGCTCTCGTCGGTGCAGGCCGCCGAGCTGGTGCTCGCGTACGTGCAGTTCATCCCGTACAAGCTGCCGAAGGACCCGTTCGGGCTCAAGCCGTCGCCGCTGGTCGCCTCGCAGCGCCAAGGGGACTGCGACTCGAAGTCGCTCCTCTACTACATGATCCTCAAGGGGCTCGGCATCGACGCCGTGATCGTCAGCTCGCAGGCGCACGCGCACACGATGACGGGCGTGGCTCTGCCGGTGAGCGGCACGAGCTTCTCGCACGACGGGCACAAGTACGCCTTCGCCGAGGCGACGGCCGAGGGGGCGCCGCTCGGCTACATGAACCCGCAGATGAAGTCGCCGAACGACTGGCGGGTCGAGTTCGAGGAGCCGTAGCGGCGCGCGCGTCAGATTCCGCGCGGTGTGGTGCACGTCCCCGAGAGGCAGGTCGGCGGCGGGAAGG
>JAJXTK010000215.1 GCA_021783935.1 Myxococcales bacterium
CGCCGCGTGCTCGACCTCTACCGCGAGAAGCAGGGGCTGCCGCTCGAGCTCTGGGATCTCGATCTCGGCGCCGATCGCTACCTGCGCGACGGCAGGACGATGCCGAAGGAGATCTTCGAGGAGGTGCGCGACGGGTGCGGCGCGATCCTGCTCGGCGCGCTCGGCGATCCGCGCGTGCCGGGCCTCGAGCACGCGCGCGACATCCTCTTCGGCTTCCGCTTCGGGCTCGATCTCTTCGCCAACGTGCGCCCGTGCAAGGCGCTCGACGATCGCCTGGTGCCGCTGAAGGGCAAGGGGGCGAAGGACGTCGACTTCGTCGTGTTCCGCGAGAACACCGAGGGGGTCTACGTCGGCATGGGGGGCAACTTCAAGAAGGGCACCCCCGACGAGGTCGCGATCAACGAGGACCTCAACACGCGCAAGGGGGTCGAGCGCATCATCCGCGCGGCGTTCCGGCACGCGGCCGAGCACGGCAACAAGACCGTGCACATGGCCGACAAGTCCAACGCCATGCGCGCGTCGGGCGACCTCTGGCAGCGCGCCTTCAAGGAGGTCGCGCGCGAGTTTTCGCAGATCGAGGCGAAGCACGTCTACGTCGACGCGCTCTGCCTCTACCTCGTGCAGGACCCCTCGAAGTTCGAGGTCATCGTCACCAACAACCTCTTCGGCGACATCGTCACCGACCTCGCCGCCGCGCTGCACGGCGGCCTCGGCATGGCGTGCAGCGCCAGCGTGCACGTGCGCGCCGATGGGTCGAAGCAGGTCGGCCTCTTCGAGCCGGTGCACGGCTCGGCCCCCGACATCCAGGGCAAGGACCTCGCCAACCCGCTCGCGTGCGTGCTCACGGTCGGGCAGCTGCTCGCGCACCTCGGCTGGCCCGAGGAGGAGGCGCGCGTCGAGCGCGTGGTGCAGGCCGCCGTCCGCGAGGGCAAGTGCACGCGCGACGTCGGCGGCACGCTCGGCACCGCCGCGGTCGGCGACTTCGTGATCGAGCGCCTGCGCGCCGAGCTGCGCTGAGCGCGTGGTGATGCCGCTCTCCCCGCGCCTGCGCAAGCTGTCGCTCGGCCTGGTGGGCGCGGCGTTCGCCCTCTCGCTCGCGCGCTTCTCGTGCGTGACGGCGAGCGCGATCGAGCCCCCCGCGGGGGTCACGATCCCGACGGCGCCGATCGCGCGCGCGACGACGATCGATCGGCTGCCGGGCGAGCACCTGCGTCGTCGCGGCGCGATCTGGGAGGTCGGCCTCTCGGGCGACGCGGCGGCGCGCGGCGCGGCGGTCTCGCGGCTGCTGCGGGGGCCGATGGTCGAGGACGAGAGCGAGCTGTACGGCGCCTTCGACAAGGCGGTGCCGATCGCGCCGGCGCGCTGGGCGATCATGGGGCTCGCGCGCTGGCACTTCCGCCACGTCGATCGCGGCGTGCCCGAGGACTACCGGCGCGAGGTGGCGGGGATCGCCCAGGGCTTCCAGCCCGATCCGTTCGAGTCGGTGCTCCCGAGCTACCACCGCTTCATCTTCCTGTACGCGGTCTACGACATCGCGCTGTCGTTCGAGAAGTCGCCCCTGATCGGCTGCACGACGTTCACCGTGCCGCCTCGCGTCGGCGGCGCAGCGCCGGCTGCCGCTCCGCCCCCACCAGCCGCGGACGCGGACGCGATCGAGGCGACGCGTGGGCACGCCTTGCTCGCGCGCGACTTCGACTTCGAAGCGGGCGACGTCTTCGACCGCGACAAGGTCGTCTACCTGGTGCGCGAGCCGGGGCGCATCCCGTTCGCCTCGGTCGGCTGGCCCGGCTTCGTCGGCGTCGTGTCGGGGATGAACCGCGAGGGGGTCGCGCTGGTGGTGCACGGCGGGCGCGCCTCGACGCCGAAGGCCGAGGGGATCCCGGTCGTCTTCTCGCTGCGCGAGACGCTCGCCACGGCGCGCTCGACCGAGGAGGCCGTGAAGATCCTCTCGTCGCACGAGGTGATGGTCTCGCACATCGTGATCGTCACCGACCCGAGCGGCGACACCGCCGTGGTCGAGCGGGCGCCCGGCGTCCCGGCGTTCGTGCGCCGATCGCGCACGCCGCTCGCGACGACCAACCACTTCGAGGGGCCGCTCGCGAGCGACCCGCGCAACCTCGAGGTGCGGCAGAAGACCTCGACGCTCGCGCGGCGCGCCGGCGGCGACGCGCTGGTCGCCGCCTTGCCCGCGGCGCCGACGGTGGCGGACATGGTCGCGATGCTCCGTGATCGACGCGCGGCCGACGGCTCGCCGCTGCCGCTCGGTGACCGACGCGCGATCGACGCGCTCATCGCCACGCACGGCGTCGTGTTCGATGCGACCGCGCGCGCGCTCTGGGTGAGCGAGTGGCCGCACGTGCTCGGCCGCTTCGTGCGCTTCGATCTGCGCGAGCTGCTCGCCGACGGCTACGCGCCGGGCGACGCGGCGCCCGAGGTGATCGCGGTGCCGGCCGACGCGCTGCTCACGAGCGGCGCGTGGGATCTGTGGCGCGTGTCGCGCTGAGGTGCGCTAGAACCAGCGGGTGCGCCGGCTGCCGCTCGAGAACCTCGCGGAAGGAGAGCGCGCGCTGTCGGCCGAGGCGTCGCGCTACCTGGTGCGCGTCTTGCGCCTCGACGACGGCGCCGAGCTCGAGGTCTTCGATCCGCGCACCGGCGAGGTGGCCCGCGCACGCGTGATCGCCGCCGATGGTCGGCGGGCGCGCCTGTCGCTCTCGCCGCCGGCGCGACGGCCGCGCGAGCCGGCGTCGGTCCTCGTCCAGGGCTACCCGAAGGGGGACAAGCTCGCCGACGTCGTGCGCGACGCGACGGAGCTCGGCGCCACGCTGATCGTCCCCGCGATCTGCGCGCGCTCGGTCGCCCGGCCCGACGACGCGCGCGGCGATCGCAAGCTCGATCGCCTCGAGGCCGTCGCCGCCGAGGCCGCGCGGCAGTGCGGCCGCGCGCGCGCGCCGACGATCACCTCGCCGCTCCCTTGGACGGAGGCCATCGCCTTCGCGCGCGCGTCGATCGGCGAGGACGGCGCCGCCTTCGCGCTCTGGGAGCGGGCGAGCGCGCCGCTCGGCCCGCGCCTGGTAGAGGTCGCGCGGCGGGGCGCGGCGGTCGCGTTCGCGGTCGGCCCCGAGGGGGGGCTCGACGAAGCGGAGATCGCGAGCGCCGAGGCCGCGGGCTTCGCGGCCACGAGCCTCGGCGCGACGATCTTGCGCACCGAGACGGTCGCGGCGGCGGTGCTCGGCGCGCTCGGCGTGCTGCGCTCGGCGTGACGGGCGGGCGCCCTTCGCGCACGAGGTGGGGCGCGCCGCGTTCGGCTATCGTGCGCGTACGCGGGCGGCGCCTGGCCTTGGCCGCTCGCGAGACGCCATGCAGAGACCGCCCTTCGCCGCGCTGACCCTCGGCCTCTTCGCCGCCGCCTCGACGCTCGCCGCCGACGCGAGCGCCGCCGACGTCGCGGGCTTCGCCCTCGATCGCTTCGAGCCCGCCGAGCGCGGCAGCGAGTGGTTCGCCGAGGACTCGCTCGATCTGCGCGGCCACCTCCGCCCCGCCGTCGGCGTCACCGGCGACTGGGGCTACGGCCCGCTCGTCGTCCACGAGGCGAGCGGCGCCGAGAAGCTGCCGCTCGTCGATCACCAGCTCTTCGTCCACCTCGGCGCGGCGATGAACCTCTGGGATCGCGTGCGCGTCGCGATGAACGTCCCCGTCGCCGTCTTCGAGCGCGGCGCGGACGCGAGCGTGAACGGCAGCGTCTACGGCGCCCCGAGCGGCGCGGCCGCGGGCGACGTGCGCCTCGCCGCGGACGTGCGCCTCTTCGGCGCCTACCGCGCGCCGATCGAGGGCGCCCTCGGCGTGCGCGTCTGGCTGCCGAGCGGCTCGCGCGCCGGGTACGCGAGCGACGGGATGACGCGCTTCGGCATGCACCTGTCGGTCGCCGGCGAGCTCGAGGGCGCGTTCGTCTACGCCGCGCACGTCGGCTTCGACGACCGCCCCGAGGACGCGACGTTCGACGCGGTCCAACTCGGATCGACGCTCGACTTCGGCGCGAGCGCCGGCGTGCGCGCGCTCGACGGCCGGCTCGTGGTCGGCCCGGAATTTTGGGGAAGCTCCCTCGTCCAGCACGGCGAGGCGTTCACGAAGCTCGCGACGCCGATCGAAGCGCTGCTCGGCGCGCACATGTCCTTCGGCGACGTGCGCGTCGGCGCGGGCTTCGGCGCGGGGCTCTCCGAGGGGCTCGGCGCGCCCCGCCTGCGCGGGCTCGTCTCGGTCGAGTGGGCGCCCGCCGTCCGGTCGGACCCATGACGCCCGCGCCGCGCCGAGCGGCTCGCCCCGGCGCTTTGCGGGGCCGAGCCCGCAGCCGCGCGACGAACGCCCCGCGGAGGCTATGCTTGCGGGAGCCGATGAAGCGCCTCTCCTTATTGCTCCTCGCCCTCCCGCTGACGGCCAGCTGCGGCTTCGACGCCTCCGGGCTCACGCCCGACGATCAGTTCGACGCGCTCGGCGACGACGCGACCGTCGTCGACGCGCTGTTCGAGGTCGCGCCCGGCGACGACGCGAGCCCCGAGACCGCCGACGACACGTCCAACGGCGACGCCCCGCTCTTCGAGGCGGGCGACGGCGGCTGCCTCGACCCGAAGCTCGACTGCCCCGCGCCGCCGGCGTGCCACACGGCGAGCTGCACGAGCGGCGTCTGCGGCACGACCCAGGACACCAGCGGCACGACGTGCTCGGGCGGCAAGTGCGACAGCACCGGCGCGTGCGTGCAATGCCTCGCGGGCACCGACTGCCCCGCGGCGACCCCGGTGTGCACCAAGAACGCGTGCGTCGCGGCGAGCTGCACCGACGGCAAGAAGGACGGCGGCGAGAGCGACGTCGACTGCGGCGGCAGCACCAGCTGCGCGCGCTGCCCGCTCGGCGGCGCCTGCACCGCCGGCGGCGACTGCAAGTCGGGCAAGTGCGCGGGCGGCAAGTGCGTCTGCGCGCAAGACAGCGACTGTGGCAGCGGCGACTACTGCGACAACGGCACGTGCAAGGCGCAGCTCACGCAGGGGACCAAGTGCGCCGCGGCCAACCAGTGCACGACGGGCAACTGCGTCGACGGGGTCTGCTGCGACACGGCGTGCAACGGCGCCTGCGTCACGTGCCTCGCCGCGCAGAAGAGCTCCGGCCCCGACGGCACGTGCGGCGCCGTGAAGGACGGCACCGATCCGTACAAGACCTGCACCGCCGCGCCGCCCTGCGGCGAGACCGGCCAGTGCGCGGGCGGGGCGTGCGCGTTCGCCCCCACGACGACGAGCTGCGGCGCGGCGAGCTGCTCCGGCACCAAGTTCACCCCGCAGAGCTTCTGCAGCGGCAAGGGGAGCTGCAACACCGCGACGCCGGCCGATTGCTCGCCGTACGTGTGCGCCCCCGCGGGCTGCAAGAAGCCGTGCGGCGGCAACGGCGACTGCGTGTCGGGCTACACGTGCACCCTCGGCACGTGCGTGGCCCTGCTCGCGAACGGGGCGGTGTGCGCGGGGGGCGGCCAGTGCGCCTCGGGCAACTGCGTTTGGTCGGGAGCGTCCTCCGTCTGCTGCGACCAGCCGTGCGACAAGATGTGCACCGAATGCGCCACCGGCACGTGCAAGGACGTGCCCTCCGGCATGGGCGACATGCTGCACGCGCCGATCTGCGTGTCGGCCACCAATCAGGCCTGCGATGGCAAGGGGAACTGCCTCGGCACCACGGGCTACGCGTGCACGAGCGACGGCCAGTGCCTCAGCGGCACGTGCAACCTCACCGGCGGCAGCGGCAAGGGCACCTGCGCGTGAGCAGGCGCCCGATCGCGGGCGCGATCACGGGCACACGATCGTCGCGCCGACCTGGCCCGCGGCGGGGGCGAACTGCTTGTTGAAGCACCCCTTGAACGTGCTGCCCTGGTAGGTGATCGTGCAGCAGGCTGCCAGCTGCGTGCCGGCGGGCCCGACCCCTGAGGTGCAGTCGGCGCTGTCGCGACAGAGGCGCGTCTGGGCGCTCTGGGTCGCGAAGCTGATAGCGGGCACGCAGTCGCTCGGCGCCGTGGTGCACAGCGCGCCCGGGGTCGTCGTGGCGGCCGAGATCTGCGTGCAGCACGGGTTCTGACCGCAGTTGTCGGGGCTCGTGCAGGCGATCGTCGAGCCGGCGTCGCCGCACGACGACGCGCAGCTCAGCGTGACGCCCGCCTCCAAGCTGCCCGAGGCGCAGCAGACGTCGGTGCCGGTGCACGTGGCCGAGCCGCACGTGATGCCCCCCTCGTGCTGCGAGGTGTAGCCGGTGTCCTGCGCGGGGGCCGCGTCGGCGGCGCTGCCGGTGTCGTCGGGGGCCGTGTCGGCGACCGTCGCGTCGGCCGCGCCGCTGTCGGCCGGGGTGGAGTCGCCGGTGGAGTCGGTGGCGGCGTCGTTGATCACCGTGATCTGCTGGTTCGGCGTGGCGACGTTGCCGCCGCACGCGGCGACGGAGAGGAGCGCGACCAGGGAAGCGAAGCGGCGGACCATGAAGACCTCCGGAGAAACGGCGAGGGCGTGTTCTGGAACGTGGCTCGGCGGGGGGCCGCCGCGCGATCAGGTGAGCGACAGGCTACGCGGCCCGGTGTCGGTGTGCAGTCGGGACCAGACCTGCCCCTCGGTGAACAAGCGGACGAGCTCGGCGTCGAGGGCGCCGTCCTTGACCTCGTAGCCGAGGATGTCGAGCGCGCGCTCGATCGGGACGGCCCTTTTGTATGGCCGATCGCTGGCCGTCAGGGCATCGAAAATATCCGCGATGGACATCATCTTCGACTGAAGCGGAATCTCCTCCGCCTTGAGGCGGTGCGGGTAGCCGGAGCCATTGAGCTTCTCGTGGTGGCTGCCGGCGATCTCGGGGATGCGCCGGAACGCGCGCCCCCACGGGATCTGGCTCAAGAACGAGCGCGTGTGCACCACGTGCGAGCGGATCTCGTCGATCTCCGGGCCGGTGAGCGAGCCGCGCGCGATCGAGAGCGAGGAGACCTCGTCGGCCGTGAGCAGCGGGTGGTGGCGCCCCTCGAAGTCGACGTAGGTCTCGCGCGCGAGCGCCTCGACGATCGTGAAATCGCCCCCCTTGAGCACCGTCGGCTCGTTGGCCGACAGGACCGCGCGCCACATCCCCTCGAGCTCCTGGCGTCGGCGATCGATCTCCTGGTCGAGCGCCTCGAGCTCCTGCTTCGTCGCGCCGCGCTCCAGCGCTCGCACCTTGCGCGCGAGCACGTCGGCCTCGTGCGCCTTCGCCGCGAACTCCACGCGGTGGCGGATCGCCTGAAGCTGCCAGTCGAAGAGCTTCTTCGCCTTCACCAGCACCTGCTCGCGCACGCCGATCTTGCCGAAGTCGTGCAGCAGCGACGCGATCTCGATCTCGCGCAGCTCGCTGGCCGAGAAGCTCGCCTGCCGGTAGGCGCCGGTGCCCGCGCGCGCGACGACCTCCGCGAGGCCGACGGTGAGCGTGGCGACGCGCCGCGAGTGGCCGCTGGTGGTCGGATCGCGCTGCTCGATCGCCTCGACCGACGCGGTGACGAACCCCGCGAAGATGCGGTTGATCTCGGCGTAGAGGAAGGCGTTCTCGAGCGCGATGCCGGCCTGCGCGGCGAGCGTGCGCAAGAGCTCCTCGGAGCGCTCGTCGAACGGCACGACCCGCGTCTCGACCTCCTCGGGCGTGCGCAGCTTCAGCTTCGGCTCGGCCTTCTTGTTGATCAGCTGCAAGACCCCGAGGATCTCCCCCTGCGCGGAGACCATCGGCGCGACGAGCATCGACTTGGTGCGGTAGCCCATGCGCTGATCGAACGAGCGATCGAAGCCGTACGGCGTGCCCGGGGGGAGGTCGTAGACGTCGGGGATCGAGATCAGCTCCTTGTTGAGCGCGACCGATCCCGCCAGGGATCGGTTCGAGATCGGCAGCGTGAACTCCCGCGACGCGTACTCGATCGAGTCGTTCTGCGAGGTCTTGAAGCGCAGGTTGCGGCGCGTCGGATCGGGGTCGTCCCCCTCGACGACGTAGATGCTGCCGGCGTCGGCGCCCGAGACGAAGCGCGCCTTCTCGAGGATGAGCGGCAAGAGGCGATCGAGATCGCGCTCGGTGGTGAGCGCGCGCGCGATCTCGATGAGCTCGCCGAGCTCGTAGCGGTAGCGCTGCAGCCATTTGCCGCGCGACTCGGCGCGCGCCCTGATCTCGAGGTGCTCGAACGCCCGCTGAATCGCGACGTACAGCGCGTCGGCGTCGGCGTCGCGCGGCAACAGCGAGAAGACGCCGCGCGCGAGCACCGCGCCGAGATCGGGGTCCTTCGGCCGGCCGAGCAGGAGGATCGCCGCCGCCCCCTCGGCGACCTTCTCGAGCGTCGGCTTGAGGAGCGCGAGCTCGGAGTCCCACACCTCCGCGGGGGCGAGCGTGAGGAACCGGTCGCCGCGCCGCACCTGCAGGAGCCGCTGGTGCGGACGCGACACGACCTCGGCCGAGAAGCGGCCGTCGACCGCGAGCCGCTCGGCGACGCGGGAGAGCCCGCTGCTCCGCACCTCTTCGCTCATGGTGCGCGGAGCTTATCGCAGAACGCCGTGGCGCCCGAACGGCCGGCGCCGCCCGAGCCGAGGCGCTCGGTCGTCGAAACCTGCCTCTACTTTTGCCAGACCTGCACGGCGACGTCGCCCGCGCCCTGGATCGCCTCGGTGTCCACGCGCACCGACGCCGGCGCCGGCGGGCAGAGCGGCTTGCCGTCGCCGATAACGGGCTGCGCGCCGTGCGACGAGTCGGACGCCATGACCGCGTTCGGCGGCGTCGCGGGGAAGAGCACGTGCAGGCCGAGCTGCGTGATGCCGTTCGCGCCGACGCCGACCACGACGTAGCACTTGCCCTGCACCATGTTGACGTTCATGCCCGCGTGCTGACCCTGGCTCAGCTTCGCCTTGCCGACGGGCCCCGCAGGCGTGAAGCCGGCGGCGTACTTCGCGGCGTTGGCCTTGAGCGTGGTCTCGAGCACGTCGCCGGTGGGCGCAGGGGGCGTCACGCCCGGCACGGGGAGCTGGATGCCGAGCCCGGCGGCCGCCTTCGCCGCGATGTCGCCGAGCACGGCGGGGTCGATGCCCGGCGGCATCGCGGGCCACGTTCCGATCGGCGGCACGCTCGGCAGCGTCGGCGTCGCGGTGGGGACGGTGGCGGTCGCCGTCGGCGCCGCGGTGGCCGTGGGTAGCGTGGCGGTCGGCGTGGCGGTCGGCGTCGAGGTCGGCGTGGCGGTCGGCGTCGGCGCGGCGCTCGTCGCCGCGGCCACGGTGGTCGCGGTGGTCG
>JAJXTK010000216.1 GCA_021783935.1 Myxococcales bacterium
GCGCCGCCGATGATGCCGGTGCAGGGCGCGACCGCCGTCATGCCTCCGAGCTTCGCGCCGTACGCGCAGCCCCTCGGGCCCGCGGCGCCGGGTGCGGTCGTGCCGATGCCGGCCGACGCGACCTCGGCCACGCGGCCGCCGACCGCGCTGCAGAAGCTCGCGGCCCAGTGGAAGGAGACCTCGCTGCCCAAGAAGGCCATCGTGCTGCTCTTGCCGGTGGCGCTGGTGATGCTGCTGATCGGCGGGCTCGACCAGGATGCGCCGACCACCGCGACCAAGACCAAGGCCGCAGCGTCCGCCGCGGCGAGCGCGAGCGCCTCTTCGGACACGAGCGAGGACGACGCTCCGATCCCGAAGAAGCGGAAGAAGGGCCCCCCGTCGGAGCCGACCGCGATCGCGCCGTCGTCGACAGTGAAGGCCGCGACGTCGGCGCCGCCGAAGGGCGAGGCGCCTGCGCCAAAGGCTTCCTCGTCGGCCAAGAGCGACGAGCGCATGGCCGTCGACGCGGTGATCGGCGGCCAGTACGACGCGGCGGCGAAGGACTACGAGCAGCTCGCGAAGGATCACCCCGAGATCCCCGCCTACAAGGAGGCCGCGCGCATCCTGAAGGCGAAGGCGAAGGCGAAGGCGAAGCAGGAGTAGCGCGAAGCCGCCCCCGTCACGGTGCGCTCAGCGCTGCGGACGCCGTCGGCGGGGGGGACGCCGAGGCCGAGGTGCTCGCCGAGCACGCGGCCCGCGCGAGCGCGTTGCAGTTCAACGGCTCGCCGGGGCCCGTGAAGGCGCGCTCACAGACGACGAACGCGGCGCGGAGCGTGCGACCGCAGCCGAGGTCGGCGAGCGCCATGCACGTCGCGTAGCGTCGCAGAGCGAGGCGGCGCGCGCCGCCGAGGAGGCGCGGCGCCTGGACGCTCGTCGGCGCCGGCGAGAACCATGCGTCGACGTGCTCGAGCCGATAGAACTGCGCGAGCCTCTGCGGCCCGTGGGGCGTGCCGATCACGTCGGCGTCGCCGTAGGCCGCGGCCTCGATCCAGTAGCAGCCCGCGCCGGCCGGATTGTAGAGGTGATCGGCGAGGGGCAGCAGCCGCACCAGGGTGTCCTCGCGCGCCTTGTCCTCGCCGGGGAGCGACCAGCCGATGCGGTGCACGCCGTAGCCGAGCCGGAGCCGCTCGGGCTCGCGATCGGACGGGCTAGGAGCGACCAGCGGCCCCCGGGCGCCGTCGACCCAGACCTGGATCGTCGCGCCGGTCGCGTTGTCTACGTGCACGACGGGGTGCGTGACGATCCAAGCCGTGGGCGCGATCACCGCAGCGAGCGCGGCGCCTGCGAGCGCCGCCTCGCGCCCCTCGCGCAGATCGGTGCGCCACAATCGAAGCGCGCCGGGCGCGACGAGCAGCACCAGGGCGAGCGGCGCGTAGAGGCGAAGCGGAGCCCTTGTGAAGATCGCGCCCGCGATGAGGACCGTGGCGGTCGCCACCGCGAGCGCCGCCAACGCTCGGTACGGCGACGCCACGGCCATTGGACGGCGCTCGGCGCGTGGTGTCGCTCGGCTCGATCGGGCCCGCCGCCGCGTCAGCCCGGTCGAACGCGGGCGAGCGCGGTGATCCGGACCTCGGGGCGCAGCTCCGCAGCGGTCGTGACCACGAGCTCGGGGAGCGCATGCTCGAGCACCCGGCGAACGAAGCGACGGACCTCCGGGTTGTTGACGATCAGGATCGCCGGCGAGCCTGGCGGCGGAGGCCTCGACTCGACCGCCGTGCGCACCGCGGCGACCATCTCCTGCGCGGCGCGCACCGGGACGCCCAAGAACACGCCCGCGGCGGTGCGCGTGACGTGGCTCGCGACCATCTCCTCGAAGGTCGGATCGAGCAGGTAGCCGCGGACGTCCCCCTCGTCGGACGACAGCCGGTGCGTCAGCGCGTGACGCAGCGCCCGTCGCGCGTGCTCCGCGAGCACGAGCGGATCCTTGTCGACGGCAGCCGTCGGGGCGATCCCCTCGAGGATCGTCGAGAGGTCGCGGATCGGCACGCGCTCCTCGAGCAGTCGACGCAGCACGTCGGCGAGCGTCGGCACCGAGATCGGCTTCGGGACCACCTGCCGCACCAGCGCGGGGTTGGCTTGCTCGAGGCCGTCGAGCAGCAGCTGCGTCTCGCCTATCCCGAGCAGCTCGTGCCCGCGACGCTCGAGGAGCGCGCGGGCGCTCTCCGCGACGGCCTCGATCGCCCGCTCCGGCTCGCGCGCCACGTCGCCGAGCTGCACGGGCGCGAGCGGGATCTCCCGCAGCGACACGACCGCGAGACCTTCGGGGAGCTCGTCCATCACCGTGATGCGCGGCGCGACGAGCGGGAGGCCGGTCGCGTCGAAGACCTCCTGGCGGAGCCTCGTCAGGCGCCCCCGCAGCCCTGCACGCTCGTCGTCGTCGCCGTCGACGTGAGGCTCGAACGACCGCGGAACCTCGACGCTCCATGGTGCGACGAGGGGCACGAAGTGGGGCCCCGCGGCGCCGCGCTGGGTGGGGCCCGCCGCGCTGGACTCCTCGCGCCGCTCGCGCCGCTCCTGGGCGCGACGTCGCTGCGCGAGCCAGAGCAACAGCGCGCCGATGATCAGGAACGGCGGCCCGGGCAGCCCGGGGACGAGCGCGAGCAGGCCCACGAACGCGGCCGACGCGAACAGCGCCTTCGGGTTGCCGAACAGCTGCGCGCCGAGCTCGCTGCCGAGCGCCGCGCCGGGATCCTCCGAGGCGACCCGCGTGACCAGCAGCCCGGCCGCCGTCGAGGTGACGAGCGCGGGGATCTGCGTGACGAGCCCGTCGCCGATCGTGAGCAGTCCGTAGCGCTTGAGCGCGTCTGCGGCCGCCATGTCGCGCTGGAGCACGCCGACCGCCAGGCCGCCGAGGATGTTGATCGCCGTGATGACGAGCCCTGCGACCACGTCCCCCTTGACGAACTTCATCGCGCCGTCCATCGCGCCGTAGAACTGCGACTCGCGCGCGAGCACGCGGCGGCGTCGGCGCGCCTCGGCGGTGTCGATCGCGCCGGAGCGCAGCTCGGCGTCGATGGCCATCTGCTTGCCGGGCATCGCGTCGAGGGCGAAGCGCGCGGCGACCTCGGCGACGCGCTCGGAGCCCTTCGCGATCACCAGGTACTGGATGATCGTGAGGATCCCGAAGACGATGGCGCCGACGAGGTAGTTGCCGCGGACGACGAAGTTGCCGAACGCGCGGATCACCTCCCCCGCGTCGGCGCGCAGCAGGATGAGGCGCGAGGTAGAGACGTTGAGCGCGAGCCGGTAGAGCGTCGTGAGGAGCAGCAGCGTCGGGAAGGTCGCGATTGCGAGCGCGTCGCCGACGTAGAGCACGACGAGCAGCACGACGACGGCGAACGCGAGCGAGGTCGCGAGCAGCACGTCGAGCAGCGGCGTCGGGATCGGAACGATCAGGAGGCCGACGATGGCGACCGCGAACGCCGCGAACGCGACGTCGGCGCGCGAGCCGCGCATCGCGGCGCGCGTGAGCAGACGGCCCGCCGGCGTGCCCTGCGCCATGAGCCCGGTCGCCCTCAGCGCTTGCGCGCGACCTCGCCGATCGCGAGGAGCACCTCGGCCGGCAGCTGACGCAGGATCTCGTCGAGATCGATCGGCCCGTCGAGCGCGGGGCCGATCATCTGGAAGACCTGCCCGAAGAGGTCGTACTTGCGCCCGAGGTCTCCGAGCTTGTTGCGCAGCGCCGCGGCCTCGTCGCCCGTCGCGTCGCCGAGCAGCGAGAGCGCGCGCGCGACCAGCTCCTGCTTCTCGACCACGACGCGCCTGAGGCGCGCGATGTACGCGCCGATCATCACGTCGGGGTAGGGGCCGCGCAGCGCGAAGCGATCGTGCCGCGAGCCGGCGGCGCGCCGCCGCACGACGATCCCGGCGGCCTCGAGCGCGCGGAGGTTCGCGAAGATGTTGCTCTTCGAGCGACCGAGCTCCTCGGACAGCTCATCCATCGAACGGCCGCTCGAATCGGGGGCGTCGGCGAGGTAGAGCGCGGCGACGACCTGCCCTCCGAGGCGCGTGATGCCCGGGAACGACGCGCTGACCTCGGCGCCCACGCCTTCGAGCAAGGCACGACGCGCGGCCTCGACGGGGGTCGGCGGGCTCGAGGCGGCCTTGGCCGCGCGGGCGGCGGTCATTGGCGCGACTGTACACCAACCGCTGCGAGGCAGGGCGTCGTCGCTGCGCGTCAGCGACCGCCGAGCGCCCTCACCGCCTCGGGGTAGCGGACGTTCTCGGCGATCACGGCGGCCTGCGCGCGAACGCCTCCGAACGCAGGGCCGAGCTTGCGCTGGAGCGCGACGACCCGCTCCTCGAAGGGCTGCTCCTCGGCCGGCAGGAAGTCGTCGTCGACCGGCCGCGGGTACTGCGAGAGGAGGGTCGCTGCGGCGAGCGCGTTCCAGGCCCCTTCCTCGATCTGTCCGGCCGCGCGCGCGGCGTGGATGCGCTCGATGCGCAGGCGGATCACGTTCGGGCAGGTGCGCACGCCGTAGCTCGTGAGGGCGAGGTTGGTGCGCCACGCGGGCTCCAGCAGGGCGCTCATCAAGGCCTGCTCGGCCACGAACGCCGCGGCGACGAGGCCGACGAGCCGCGCGCGCGCCGCCCCGCGCCGCTCGATCGCCGCGCCCACGAGCAGCGCGGCGACCACCACCAGGAAGAACGACGGCGCGAAGAACAGGCGGTCGGCCACCAGCACGATCGCCGGCAGGAGCATCTGCGAGACGGCGACGTACGCGGCGAAGAATCCGGCGATGGCCTCGGCGAGGCGAGGGCGCCGCCGCCACGAGGCGACCAGGCCGAAGAGCCCTGCGGCGTAGAACGCGACGCCGATCAGCGATCGCATCGAAGGCCCCGACGAGAGCGAGATCGCCGAGTAGCTGTAGTCCGGGCACAGGTCGATCCCGGTCGCAGTGTGCTGCAGGTAGTGGGTGACGACCTCGAGCCCGCCGAGCACGCGGCGCCCGAACGGCGCGAAGACGAGCGGGTTATCGAAGTGCATCTGCAGGTCGTCGCGCCCGAAGCGCCCGATGAGCCGCGCGCGCAGAATCAAGGCGCCGAGCAGCACGATGGTCGAGACCGCGCCCACCTTGGCGGCCCGCGCGCGCCCCCCGGGCTCGCCGGCTCGGTACGCGAGCACCGGCGCCAGGAGCGCGATCGGATAGGCCGACTCCTTGCTCCCCATCGCGAGCACCAGCACGATCGCGACGGTCGCGAGGCTCCCCACGCGCGGCGCAGCGAGCGCCGCCGTGAGCGCGATCGCCGAGAACAGGAGCGCGAGGATCTCCGCGCGCCCGGTCGCGTTGGAGACGACCTCGGTGTGCGTCGCCAGCACGGCGAAGGTTGCGAGCGCGAGGGCGCGCGCGCGCTCGTCGAGCGCGCCGCCGAGCCACGCGCGCAGCAGGCGATCGAGCGCGATCAACAGCGCGGCGAAGAGCGCGAGGTTGTCGACGTGAAAGGCGACCGGCGAGCCGTGCCCGAGGTGGTGATCGAGCCAGAACGTGAGCGTCGTGACGGGCCGATACGAGCCGAGGCTCTCGGCGGAGCGAAGCGGCTCGCCCCAGAAGTCGCGTGCGAAGATGGCGCGCAGCGAGAACGGTCCCGTCACGCCGGGATTGCGCAGGATCGTGTGCGCGTCGTCGTAGACGAAGCCTGCGCGCAGAGACCCCGCGTAGAGGGCCGCCGACGCGAGGGCGATCAGCAGCAGCGGCCAGCGTCGCGGCGCGTCGGTCGCCATCGCGCGCGACTGTAGCAGCGCGCGGCGAGCCGCTGAAGCCTCAGAGGATCGTGTAGACGAGGCTCAGCGCGGTGATGGTGTCGAGCTGCTGCTTGCCCGGCAGCGCCCCGCTGTCGAACTTGAGGCTGTAGGAGGCCGCGACGCTGAACGTCGACGTCAGCTTCGCGTTGACGATCAAGTCGCCGTTGAAGCGCACGGGGTAGTTGTTGGTCGCGGTGCTCTTGTTGAACGCCTGGAGGAACTCGAGCGCCAGGTTGATCGTGGTCCCCGAATTGAGCGCCGACTGCAGGCCGTAGAAGAGGCGCGCCGAGTGCGAGGCCGCCGTCTTGGCGAGCGGCGCCGCGGTCGGATCCAGTGCGTCGGCCGCAGCGATCGCGTTGTCGGCGCGACGATCGTAGAGGAAGTCGTAGCCGGCTTCGGTCCACATCGTCGTGTCCTTCGTGTCGATGAAGTAGTAGCCGACGCCGGGATCGAGCTGCGAGCGCGGGACGAGCCCCGCGAGCGAGTCGCGGCGCAGCTGCGCGCCGAGGAACGCCACGAGCTCGCCCGAGATGAACCGGTCGTAGCGCGCCTTGGCCTGCTGGTTGTCCGCGGTCGTGGCGTAGGTGCCCCCGATGGGCGTCGCGCCCGCGTAGTTCGCGGCGCCGAGGAACGAGAGCTGATTCGCGCCGCGGCGAAGACGGAACGTCGTGCCGACCGTCTCGGACATCGCCTTCGAGTTGCCGGTCGCGAGCATCCCGCCCCCCTGGATCGACCACTCGGTCGCGTCCTTGGCGTCGGCAGAAGGCTTCTGTGCGGTCTCGACCTTCCCCTCGGTCGTGATGTCGGTGCTCCCCTTCGTGACGGCGCCGCCTCCCGCGGTCCCGGCGGGCAGAGCGGCGTCCGCGAGCGCCGTCGCAGCGGGGCTGAGCAGCGAGAGCGTGACGGCGAAGACGAGCGAAGTGCGCATGGTGGACAACTCCTGAGGTTGCACCAATGCACACACGGGTAGCCCACTTCGGCCAAATTGCCGGCAGCCGCGCCCGGTGTCGGTCGCCGCGCCTGCTACGGCTTCTTCGTGCCCGCGTCGTCGAGCTCGCGAAGGAACTCCTTCGCGCGCTCGTCGCTCGGATCGATCGCGAGCGCGCGCAGGAAGGCTTGCTTGGCCTCGGCCTTCTTGCCGCGCGCGAGGTACAGCGAGCCGAGGTCGATCCACGCGGCGGGCTGGTGCGCGTCGAGCCGGAGCGCCTCGCGGTAGCTGGCTTCGGCGTCGCTCCAGCGCTCGACCGACTGGTAGGCGAAGCCCAGAGAGGTGCGGAAGGACGCGTCCGCTGGCGCGAGCTGCACGGCGCGCTCGAGCTCCTTGACCGCGCGCTTCGGATCGCCGTCGACGATCAGCGCCGCGCCGAGCAAGGCGTGGCCGGTCGGTGCGTCGGGCTCGAGCTTCAGCGCCTCTTCGTACAGCGCGATGGCCTCCTTGGGGCGTCCGTCGAGCAGCAGCGCGCTCGCGAGGTTGCGCTTGCGCGTGCCGCTGAGGGGCTCGAGCGCGGCCGCGCGGCGCAGATCCTCGATGGCCTCCCTGCGCCGACCGAGCGCGAGGCGCGCCAGCGCGCGCGCCGAGATCGCCTCGACGTCTTCGGGCGCGAGCGTCACGGCGTGATCGAGATCGTCGAGCGCGCCTTCGACGTCGCTGACGAGCAACGCGGCGCGGCCGCCCTCGATCCACGCAGGCGCGTACGAAGGGGCGAGCTTCTGGGCGCGGCGCAGGAGGTCGCGCGCTGCTTCGACGCGCTTCTCGCGCTTGGGGTCGCCGAGCGCGGCGCCGAGCTCGATGCGTATCCCGAGCGAGGCCACGATGGCGCGCGCGCGGCCGACGAGCGGCGCCGGGTGATCGGGCGCGAGCTGCTGCGCACGCAGGAAGCCCTCTTCGGCGCGGGCCGGATCGCCGTTGGCGAGCTCGGCCTCGGCCGCCTCGAGCGCGCGGCGCGCCTCGGGCGACAGCGGCGCCGGCGTCCTCGTCGCCTCAGCGGAGGAAGCGGACGGTGCCACGACGGCGCTGGCGCTCGCCGCGGCGCATGGCCGGGGCGGCGCCCCCGCGCAGGACGTCGCGATCCACGGGGTGAGGGCGACGATCCCGACGAGCGCCTGGCGCCCGCGCATCCGAACGACGTCGGGGTGCAAAGGGCGAGCGTGGCGCTGCACGCCGGGAGTATGGCACGGTCGTCCTCCGATGCGCGTTGTAAGCGCGCGCGCGTTCCGGCACGCTCTCGACCATGGGGAGTCGGTCCCAACGCGCGCGCGCCGTCGTGGTCGCGCTCGTCGCCCTCGCCGGCGGCACCCTCGGCGCGCCGAGCGCGTCGGCGCTGGTGCGCTACGACGAAGAGTACGAGGAGCCGGTCGAGGCGACGACTGCCCCCTCGGTCTCCCCCTCGTCGTTCGGCGGGATCGTGGGCATCGCGGCGCTGCAGCGTGACGTGAGGTCGACCGACGCCCGCGCGCGCGGTGCGGCCGTGGCGCGCGCCGCCGAGATGGGACGCGAGGCCGGGCGCGCCAAGCAGCGTCGCCTCGCGGCGCTCAAGGGGGACTCGAACGTCGGCGACGTCGACAGGGTGGCCGTCGAGGATCCGACGTTCGTGGGTGCGCGTGGGATCGAGGAGCGATGCTGGCAGATGGTCGAGGACGCGGCCCTCGACGCCGCGAGCGATGACCTCGACGGGGCGCTGCGGGTGCGCCTCGCGGCCGTGCGCGCGCTCGTCGACGATCCGCGCGTCAAGCTCGCGAGGCAGCGCCTGCGCGACGTGTTCAATAGCCCCGCGCCGCTCGCGCGCGCCGCGTACGCGCCGCCGGCCGCAGTGCCGCCGTGGATGCCCGCCCCTCCGGCGTTCGTGGGGCCGCCGGCGCGCACCACGCGCTACGACGCCGACCTCGTGCGCTTGGTGCGCGACACGGCCGCGATCGTGCTCGCGCGCCTCGGCGATCAGGAGTGGCTCTTCCAGCAGGGCACCGAGAAGGGCGACGCGCAGCGCGCGGCGCTCGTAGCGTTCGCGATCGCGCCGCCGCCGACGATCGCGGTCAAGCCCACCACGACGCTGAACGCGCGCATCGTCGGGCTGCTCGTCGCCTCGCGCGACCTGCGCGCGGCGGAGCTGCTGCTCGAAGCGGCGAAGAAGGAGCCGGCGACCGCCGCGCCCGCGATCCGCGCGCTCGCTGAGCTCGGCGACGGGCGCGTCATCAAGATCGCCAACGACGTCCTCAAGGGCGAGGTGGTGGGCGTCGACGCCGACCGGCTCCGATTTGCCGCGGCCGAGGCGCTTGCGATCCTGCGCGACCCGGGCGCCGACGCGGCCATTCGCGCGCTCGCGGGCGACGCGCGGCGAGCCGTGGCGCGCGAGGCGCCGCGCCTCGCCGCGCAGTACCCGAGCGCTGGGCTGCTTCCGTTGCTCGTGTCCGTGGCCAAGGCGGGAGACGCGTCGGCGATCGCGGCGCTCGGCCGGCTCGGTTCGGCGGGGGTCGCGGCGCTGCTCGAGATCGCGCGGTC
>JAJXTK010000217.1 GCA_021783935.1 Myxococcales bacterium
TCCGAGACCGGCCGATCCTCTCCCGGGTCATGCCGCGATCTCCCGCGCGATCGACCACAGCCTGCTGACGGTCACAGTTTCCGCAGGCCGTTTCTCAACGGCCTGCTAGGCCGCCCTCGTCTGCACGCGACGGCCTCGCCGCACGCACCCGTTGCGTGCGTGAGCGCAGGTCTGGACGCGCGCTCGCGGGGCTCGACCAGGCGCTCACCGGCCGTGCTTCGCGTACGTCCCCATGAGCGTCGCGCGACCGACGATGTGCCCCTCCATCCCCCTCTCGACCTCGTCGCGCGCGGCTCCGCCAGGCTTGCCGAGCGTCCCCACGTCGAGCGCGAACAGCTTGAAGAAGTAGCGGTGCGTACCGCTCGGAGGGCACGGCCCGCCCCAGCCCGTCTTGTCCCAGCTCGTCGTCCCCTCGAGCCCTGCGTTCTTTGCCCCCTCGGGCAGCCCGCTGGTCGCCGCGGGGAGGTCGTAGAGCAACCAGTGCGTCCAGACGCCACCGGGCGCGTCGGGATCGTCGACGATCACGGCGAAGCTCTTGGCCGTCGCCGGCGCCCCCTTCCAGGCGAGCTCGGGCGAGACGTCCGTCCCCTCGCACGTGTGCTTCGGAGGAATGGCCCCCCCCTCCGCGAACGCGGGAGAGGTCAGCGCGAAGCCGCTCGAGTCCGCGGCGTCTCCCGACGCGGCAGCCTTGGGGTCGGAAGGGGTCGCCCCCTTGCACGAGCACGAACCGACGGTGAGGAGCAGCGCCAACGAGAGGGTACGCATCCTCGCAAGGATGCGCTCGCCCGAACGAGATCGCGACGGGGGCGCCGGCTGCGCGGCGATCGCACGGGCGTCGATCAGGTGATCCCGAACGCGCGCAGCTTCTTGTGCAGCCCCTCGCGCGTGATCCCCAGCGTCCGAGCCGCGGCCGTCTTGTTGTTGCCGTGCTCGCGCAGGCTCTCGATCAAGACCAGCTTCTCGACCTGGTCCATCATCTCCTTGAGCGTGCCCTTCTTCGGCTGCGCTCGCTCGACCACGCCGTCGACGTGGCGAATGCGCGGGCTGAGCAGGTCGGGCGTCGCGAAGCCGCCGGGATCGAGCTGGATCACCAGGCGCTGCACCTCGTTCTCGAGCTCGCGCACGTTGCCCGGCCAATCGTAGGCTTGGAGGAGCTCCATGGTCTGCTGCGAGAAGCCGCCGACCGGCTTCTGCATCTCGCCCGCGTAGCGCCGCAAGAAGTGCCCGGCGAGCGGCGGTACGTCCTCGCGGCGTTCACGCAGCGCCGGCACGCGCAGGTTGAAGACGCTGAGGCGGTAGTAGAGGTCCTCGCGGAAGCGCTTCGCCGCGACCTCCTTCTCGAGGTTGCGGTTGGTCGCCGCAACGATGCGCACGTTGACGTGGAGCGCCTTGATGGACCCGACCGGCCGGATCTCGCCCTCTTGCAGCGCGCGCAGCAGCTTGGCCTGCAGGCCGAGCGACATCTCGCCGACCTCGTCGAGGAAGAGCGTGCCGCCGTCGGCGAGCTCGAAGAGCCCGCGTTTGTCCTCGGTGGCGCCGGTGAAGGAGCCCTTCTTGTGGCCGAACAGCTCGCTCTCGAGGAGGTTCTCGGGGAGCGCCGCGCAGTTCTGGGCGACGAAGAGCTTGTCGCGCCGGTTGCTGCGCCAGTGCACGGCCGAGGCGATCAGCTCCTTGCCGACGCCGGTCTCCCCCTCGATGAGCACCGTGACGCGCGTGTTGACGACCTTGTCGAGCTTGCCGGTGAGCTCCTGCATCGCGCGCGAGGTGCCGATGATCTCGCGCTTCTCGGCGCGCTTCTCCTCGCGTCCCTTGAGGTAGACGTTCTCCTTGCGAAGCCGCTCGTCGGCGACGCGCAGGCGCTGCACGAGGCGCGCGTTGGCGATCGCGAGCGAGGCGGTGGCCGCGAGGACCGAGAGCGCGTCGAGGTCGTCGGTGTCGAAGACGCCCGACGCAGAGGCGCCCGCGAGGGTGCTCCCCGGCGGCTCGTCATCGGCCGGAGCGCGGTTGTCCACCTGCACGATCCCGAGGATCTCGTCCCCCTTCCAGAGCGGGATGCCGAGGGTCGATCGGATCTGCGCGCCGAGCATCGAGGCGGAGCCGGCCTCGGACGGGGCGTCGGCGAGGAGCACGGCGGCGCGCTCGTCGACGACCTTCTTGAACACGCTGCGCGTGATCGGGATCGAGGCAGGGGCCGGCTGACCGCCGCGCACGCGCGTGAGCACGGGCACGTACGTGGCCGGCGCGCTCGCCTTCCCCGCCGACGAGCCGTCGACGACCTCGTCGTCGTCGCGCAGCGCCACGGTCACGTGCGTGGCCTTGGGCACCAGCGCCAGCACCGCGTCGCCGACGCGCCGCAGGACCTCGTCGAGCTCGATGGCGCCGCCGATCTTGCCGGTCTGCTCGTAGACGCTGCGCAGCGCAGAGGGGCGCCGCTCGACGTGATCCACCGCCGAGCCGAGATCGTCGATCGAGCGCGTCGCGACGGGGCGGGCGGCGTCGACCTCCTCCGCGATCACCACCGCGAGGACGACCGGATCGTCCTGCGAGCCGAGCTCCACGAGGTCGCCGTGCTCGAGCACGATGCGACGCCCGATTTCGTCGTCGACCCGCACACGCGCACCGCGTCGCACGACGACCGTGCCGTTGGTGCTCTTCAGATCCTGCAAGACGAAGCGATCGCCCGACCCGACGACGCGCGCGTGCTCGGACGAGACGTGCGGCGTCTCGAGGACGAGATCGTTGCCCGCGGCGCGCCCGATCGTCAGCGGCTCCGACGACGTGGCGACGACCCGCCCGGCGCCGTCCCCCTTGTTCACCTCCAATCGGATCACGACCCCTCGCCTCCCATCCGCTTCACCGAGCTCGCCGCGCGCTCGTCGAAGCCGCGACGCACCCCCCGAAATGAAACTCGCCGCCCCTCCGCACCGGCGTGATCGCGCGGCGCCGAGGGGCGGCGATCACGACGCTCAGTCCTTCTTCGCGTTGACGCGCGCGCGGAGCTTGATCGCGATCGGCTCGAGCTGCGCCGCCTCGCGGTTCGCCGTCTCGCTCGCGTTGTCGCGCTCGCCCTTGATGAGCTTGTCGATGGCCGCGGCGACCTTGAGGCTGCCGTTCTTGAGGTTGCGGTCGAGCGCCATCTGCACGAACGAGCGAGGCGCCGGCAGCGAGAGCTTCGGCATGAGGTCGAGCAGCCTGATCATGTCGTCCTCCTTGCCGTACATGGCGAGCATCCACGCGGACTTCTGCAGCTTGATGCCCGCCATCGTCCCGTCGCGGGTCACCTTGGTGAAGCCCATCTTCTCGACGATCCCCGACGAGTCGTCGAAGGCCTTCAAGTAGCAGGCCGCGTCCTCGCCGCAGTTCTTGAGCAGGTCCTCGTGGACCTTGATGACCTCGCCGTTCTTCGGCGTGTCGTCGACCCAGATGACGTTGAGCGGCGACTTGCCGTCGGCCGCCTTCTTGTCGGGGTGCGGGAAGCACTTCTCGTCCTTGGTCTTCGGCTTGTCAGGGTCGCAGGTCGTATCGGTCGGCCGCTGCACGCGCCAGTCGGCGCTCGCTTTGTCGATGAGCTTGGCGTCGACGTAGGCCTGGCGGACCTTCGCGATGCTGTCCTTGTTGGCCAGCATCAGCGCGCTGTTGAGGGCGGCGTTGCGCACGTCCTCCTCGGTCTTCTTGTTGGCGACGATGCCGAGCAGCCAGTCCTCCTGGGACGGGTCCATCGTGGACATCATCGACGCTGCGATGAGGGACTTGATGTCCTTGTCGCCGTTGTCGTAAGCGGCGTGGATCGCGTCGAGCGAGGTCTTGGACGTCGGCAGCGCGATGAGCAGGCCGAGCAACGGCTTGATGTCGAGCGGTTTCGCGTCCTTGTTCTTCGGATCGACCTTGGGCTTGTTCGCGACGAGCGGCGCCACGGCGTCGGCGACCTCGGGCAGCCCCATGTTCGCGAGCACGCTGGTCGCGATCTTCTGGTAGGCGTTCGGATCGGAGCCGCTCGGGCCCGTGTACGTCTTGTACTTCTCCTTGACGGCCTTGACGTCCGCGTTGCTCACGTCGTCGCGCACGTACGGCATGATCAGGGGGATGGCGGCGCCGCCGATCTTCGAGATCGAGTTGGCGATCGTCATGGCGACGCCGGTGGTGAGCGGCGAGGCCATCGAGGCCTCGTCGGCGGTGCCGGCCTTGACGACGATGACCTTCGAGGCGAGGTCGAACATCGCCTTCACGAGGTCGGGGAGCATCTCCTTGTCGCCCAGCTCGCCGAGCGCCTGCGCGGCGATGAGCTGACGCGCGGTGAGCTCCTGGTTGGCGATCGTCTGGGTGCCGTCGTTCGGCGCGAGCACGATGTTCTTCAGCTCGCCCCTCGCCGACGTCATCTTCATCGACGTGAGCGCGTCGCCGAACATCGAGGGCACCTCGGCCGTCTTCGCCTTGGTGACGTCGATCTTCGCCTTCTTGAGGCCGTCGACCAGCGCCGAGGCGAGGTCCGCGTCCCCCTTGAGCGTGTCCTTCATGAGCGTGATCGCGCGCATGACGTTCTTCACGTCGTCGTCGTTCTCACCAGGCTTGTAGTTCTTGATCGCGAAGATGAACGCCGGCTTGGCGCGGGCGTCGTGGAACTGCACGAGCAGCTCCATGATGGTCTTGCGCTGCTTGGCCGAGTCCTTGAGCGCGTCCGAGGAGTAGGCCTTGACGAGGTCGACGATGACCTGATCCTTGAACTCCTGCTCCTTCTTGGCCTTCGTCGGCTCCTTGTCGGCCAGCGCCTCGAGGTTGCGCCACCCCTGGTTGACGTCTTCGATCGCCTTGCCTCGCTCGAGCGGGTTCGCGTCGGTGAGGTGTTTCAAGCCCCATTCGACGCTCTTCTGGTCTTCGCAGCCCGTCATCGCACCGACGGCGGTCGAGACCCCCGCGAGCGTGAGGACGAGGGGAACGGCGCGGAAGAGAGAGCGGGCGGTGCGGCGAGGCATGGTTCCTCCAACGTTGGACGACGAGCGTGCGCAGCCTAGGGATGGGCCGCTTCGACTGTCAACGAACGTACACGCGCACCGAACCAGGCGGACGCGGATGCCCACCAGGCGTTGACGCGACGCAAGGCGCCGCTCTTCGCTCCGCTCAGACCTGCTTGCCCCCCTCGACCAGCGATTCGAGCAGCGGACCGTACCCCTGCAGGGCGGTCCGCTGCGAGTAGAGCCGCAGCCCGCGCACGCCACCGAGCTCCTCGCCGCCGCCGGCGCGCCCGGGGCCACCGTGCACGAGCTGCGGGAGCACGAGCCCCGGCGACATCGCGGCGCCGGCGTTCTTCTCGGTGCCGATCACGATTCGACCATGCGCCGTGGCGATCCCGAGCACGACCGCGCGCAGGAACGCCTTGTCGTCGCCGTAGACCGACGAGACGAGCCCGCCGCCGCCTCGGCGCACGCCCGCCACGAGCTCGGGGGTCGAGTCGTAGGGGATCAAGGAGGTGACCGGGCCGAAGACCTCCAGCTCGTGGACCGCCCCTGCCTCGGCCGTCGACCCGACCTCTAGCAGCGTCGGCGCGACGAAGAAGCCGCGCCCCGGCTCGACGCCGAGCGGCGCCTCGGGGGCCTTGCCGCCCGTGACGACCTTGGCCCCGGCGGCGACCAGCTTCGCGATCCCCTCGAGCACGTCACGCTGTTGCCGACGTGTGGCGAGCGGCCCCATCGTGACGTCGTCGCGCGAGGGGTCGCCGACCTTCACCTGCGCCAGCCGATCGACGATCGCGTCGCGCACCTCCGCGAGGCGCGCGCGCGGGACGAACACGCGCCGCGTGGCGGTGCACTTCTGCCCCGTCTTCTGCGTGACCTCCTTGGCGAGGTCTTTCAGGAAGAGATCGTAGGTCTCGTCGCTAGTCTCGGCGCCCAGGACGGCGGCGTTGAGGCTGTCGGCCTCGATGTTCACGCGCACCGAGCTCGCGATCACGTTGGGCATCGCGCGCAGCTGCGCGCCGACCGAGCCCGAGCCGGTGAACGCGAGGACGTCCTGGGCGCCGAGGTGCGCGAGCAGATCGCCGGGCGCGCCGCCGACGAACGAGAAGACGCCGCGCTGGAAGATCGATTGCTCGACGAGCAGCTCGGCGATCCGCCAAGCGACGAGCGCGGTCGCCGTGGCGGGCTTGGAGACGACCGGCACGCCGGCGAGGATCGCGACCGCGAGCTTCTCGCCGAGCCCCCACGCCGGGAAGTTGAACGCGTTGACGTGCACGGCCACCCCTTCGAGCGGCAAGAACACGTGACGTCCGGCGAGGCGCGACGAGCGCCCGAGGTTCACCGCCTCGCCGTCGACGAGGAAGCGCGCGTCGCCGAGCTCGGTCGCGAGATCGGCGTAGGCGGCGAGGGTGGCCGAGGCTCCGTCGATGTCGAACTTCGCGTCGCTGCGCGTGTTGCCGCCGTTGTCGACCGCGAGGGCGATGAGCTCGTCGCGCGCGCCGTGGATCGCACGCGAGGCCGCGCGGAGCATCGCGCCGCGCTCGGTGAACGTCGTCGCGCGAATGGCGGGACCGCCGACCTCGCGCGCGAAGGCGAGCGCGGCGCGGAAGTCGACCCCTTCGGTCGACGCGGTCGCCACGACCGCCTCGGTCGTCGGGTTGTGCAGCTCCGCCCCGCTCCCCTGCCCCTGGATCCACTCGCCCCCGACATGACTGCGCACGCTTCGCATCGGGCGGTCATGACAAAGATGCTCCCCGTTCACAAGGGGCTTCCGCTCGGGCGCGAACTTCGTGGTAGAGGCGGGCCGTGCCCGCGTCCGGCCCGCCGCATCGCGCATCGAACGGTGCCGCCGCGCGCGACCTGATCGCGCTCGCCGCCCCCGCGATCGCCGGACAGATCCTGCAGACGGGCGTGATCTACGCCGACCGCGTGATGCTCGGTCACGCCGACCCCGGCGCGCTCGCGGCCATGCAGCTCGCCGGGCCGATCGAGTGGACGCTCGCCTCGGTGAGCTCCGCCTTCGCGGTCGGCACGTTGGCGCTGGTCGGCCGAGCGGTCGGCGCCGGCGATCGGGAGGGGGCGCGGCGCCACACCACGCTCGCGTTGATCGTCGCGCTCGTGGTCGGCGCGATCGTGGCCGTCGTCGCGCGTGCCTTGGTGCTGCCCGCACTCCCCGCGGCGTTCCCGAACGCGTCGCACGCCCCGAACGGCGCGCTCGCCTTCGCGTCCGCCTACCTCGAGATCGCCCTGTTCGCGGCGCCGTTCTACTGCGTGGGCGTCGCGGGCATGTCCGCGATGTCCGCCGCGGGCGACACCGTCACGCCGCTCGCCATCGGCATTGCCGTCAACCTCGTGCACGTCGCGGTGAACTGGCTGCTCATCGGCGGCCACCTCGGCGCCCCGCCCCTCGGGGTGCGCGGCGCCGCGATCTCGACCACGGCGTCGTACGCGCTCGAGGCGCTCTTGACCCTCGCCATGCTGCTGCGGACCGACCGCGCGGCGACGCTGCGCCCGCGCCTGCGACCGCTCTTCGACGCGCGCGGGCGTTCGGCTCTCGGCGCGCTCGCGCGGCTGTCGGGCCCGGCCTACCTCGAGAAGCTCGTCTATCACACGGGCTACCTCGCCTTCGTGTGGATGATCGCGCGGCTCGGCGACGACGCGATGGCGGCCAACCAGACGCTCATCGCCATCGAGTCGCTCTCGTTCATGACGGTCGAGGGGTTCGCGACGGCCGGCGCC
The DNA here is from genome assembly GCA_021783935.1 of Myxococcales bacterium. GTDB lineage: Bacteria > Myxococcota_A > Polyangia > Polyangiales > JADJMO01 > CAIXWQ01. Next base: position 7,689 of record JAJXTK010000217.1, read on the forward strand.
GCGCGGGTCGCCCAGGCCCTCGGCGCGCGTCGTGCCGCCGAGGCGCAGCGCCTCGGGTGGATCGCGACCGCGCTCGCCGTCGTGACGCTGTCGAGCTTCGGGCTCCTGTTCGTCGCGCTGCGCCACGTGCTGCCGGCGATCGTCACGCCGCGCGCCGATCTGCAGGCCACGGCGGCGAACGCGCTGTTCGTGGTCGGCCTCGCGCAGCCCTTCATGGCGGCGGGCGTGGTGCTCGGACAGGCCGGGCGCGGGGCGGGCGCGACCCGCGAGGTCATGTGGGTCTCGGTCGCATGCGGGTTCGGCGTACGCCTCGTCGCCGCGTGGTGCACGACCGCCGTCCTGCACTACGGGGTCGCCGGCATCTGGATGGGCAGCACGTTCGACTGGGCCTCGCGCACGTTGATTCTCGCCGTGCTCTGGCGATCCGGCAGGCTCCTGCGCGCGCGGCCCGTGACCGCTTCGCGTCGGGGATTCCAGCGATCGACGCGCCCGCGGCGGCGTCGCGGTGGTCGACCGAGCGCGGCGGTCGGCGCACGTGCCCCTTCCGCCGGCCAGCGCGCGCTGGCATAGGGGGCGCGCATGTCCGCCCCGGCCGCCGAAGAACAGGCCCATCGCTTCACCGTCCCCGTCTCGCTCGACGGCGCCCGCGTCGACAAGGCTCTCGTCGTGCTCGCCAAGCTGTCGCGCTCGCAGGCCAAGGCGCTCTTCGAGCGCGGGGTGCGCGTGAACGATCGACGGGCGGCCAAGGGCATGCTCGTCAAGGCGGGTGACGTGGTCGTCATCGAGCGCGACGAGGCCCAGGGCGACCCCGCGGCGCAGCCTGATCCGAGCGTCGCGATCGACGTTCGCTTCCAGTCCGAGCAGATCCTCGTCGTGCACAAGCCCGCGAAGGTCCCGAGTGCACCGGTGCGCCCCGGCGAGCGCGGCGCCCTGGCGAACGGGCTCGTCGCCGCGTTCCCCGAGCTCGCGAGCGTCGGTGTCGATCCGCGCGAGCCCGGGCTCGTGCACCGCCTCGACGTCGAGACGAGCGGGCTGATGCTCGTCGCGCGCACGGCCGCCGCGTGGAAGGAGCTGAAGGAGGCGATGCGCCGCGGCCAGATCGAGAAGCGCTACCTCGCGATCGTCGCGCCCGGCATCGGCTCGCAGCGCGCCTCGTCGGTCCGGGCCGACGGCGAGCTGCCCGATCGCGGCAGCGTCGACTACCCGCTCGCCGATCACCCGAAGGACGATCGTCGCGTCTTCGCCTGCGTGCACGAGCGCGACGTCGCGCGCCTGCACCCGCGCGACGCGCACACGAGCTTCGTGGTGCTCAAGCGCTGGTCGGTCGAGGGCGGCCCGCGCGCGCTGGTCGAGTGCACCGCCGCCCGCGCGCTGCGCCATCAGGTCCGCGTGCACCTCGCCGCGCTCGGCGCGCCGCTCGTCGGCGACGGGCTCTACGGCGGCCCGGCGGCGCCGGCGGTCGGGCGCCACGCGCTGCACGCCTCGCGCGTCTCGTACGCCGGCGGCAACGTCGTCAAGCCGTTCGTCGTCGAGGCCCCCTTGCCCGACGATCTGC
>JAJXTK010000218.1 GCA_021783935.1 Myxococcales bacterium
CCCTCGCCGACCGCGCCCCCCGCCGCGAGCTCTGCCGCGAGCGCGCCGCCCCCCGCCGCGAGCTCTGCCGCGAGCGCCGAAGAGGAGTCCGGCGTGCCGGGCGCGGGGCTCCCCGCGGCCGAGGGGGTCGAGGAGGCCAAGCCCGCCTCGTCCTCCGAGCCCCTGCGATCGCCCGACGAGGTGGTCGCCGTGCCCGCGCCCGATCCCGTCGCCCCCCACGGCAGCCAGGTCGCCGCCAGCGAGTGGCTGCCCATCACGATCGGGGGCGCCGTCGGCCTGGTCGGCGGCGCGATCGTCGGCAACGCGCTCGATCCGAGCCAGCCGGTGGTCTGGGGCCCCATCGTGGGGGGCGTGCTCGGCGGCTTCACCGGCGCCGCCGCGGGCGGCTGGTTCATCCGCCAGGCGCGCGGCGAGGACACGCGCCTCGCCGGCACGCTCACGGGGCTCGGCTTCGGCGCGAGCCTCGGGGCGTCGATCTTCGCCAACACCGACTCGACGCTCGGCAAGATCGGCGCGCTGGTGCTGCTGCCGCTCGCGGGCGCGCTCGCCGGCCGTCACGTCGCGATCGTGATCGGCGGCTCGGGCAAGGAGGGCAAGCCCACCCTCGCGCTCGTGCCGACGGCGGCGCCCATCTACGACGCCGGGCGCGGCTCGGGGCTCGTGCTCGGGGTGAACGGGGTGATCTTCTAGCCCTCGGCGCCGAGCGCGCGCTCGACCATCCCCGCCACGTGCCGAAGGACGTGGCTGAGGTCGAAGCAGCGACGGATCTCCTGCTCGGTCAGCTTCGCCGAGACGTCCGGATCGACGAGCAGCGACGCGAGGAAGTTGTCGCCGTGCAGGGCGGCCTTCATCGCGTTGCGCTGCACCCAGACGTAGGCCTGCTGCCGCGCGACGCCGCGCGCGACGAGCTCGAGCAGCACCCCCTCGCTGAAGAAGAGGCCGCCGGTGCGCTCGAGGTTCTTGCGCAGGTTCTGGTCGTAGACGACCAGCCCCTCGACGAGCCCCGCCGCGCGCTCGAGCATGAAGGCCAGCGTGGCCGTCGCGTCGGGCGCGATCATGCGCTCGACGGACGAGTGCGAGATGTCGCGCTCGTGCCAGAGGGCCACGTCCTCCAGCGCCGGGATCGCGGCGGCGCGCACGATCCGCGCGAGGCCGCAGAGGTTCTCGCTGAGGATCGGGTTGCGCTTGTGCGGCATCGCCGAGGAGCCCTTCTGCCCCTGCGTGAACGCCTCCTCGACCTCGGCGATCTCGGTGCGCTGCCAGTGGCGGACGTTGGTCGCGAGCCGCTCGATCCCCGCGGCGACCACCGCGAGCGCGGTGAAATAGGCCGCGTGGCGATCGCGCGCGACCACCTGCGTCGCGATCATCTCGGGGCGTAGCCCGAGCTTGGTGAGCGCCTCGCTCTCGATCTCGGGCGAGAGGTGCGCGTAGGTGCCGACGGCGCCCGCGATCTTGCCGACGGCGATCTCGTCGCGCGCGGCCCCGAGCCGGGCCTTGCCGCGCAAGAGCTCCGAGTAGTGCCCCGCGAGCGCCAGGCCGAAGGTGATCGGCTCGGCGTGGATGCCGTGCGAGCGCCCGATCATCGGCGTGTCGACGTGCTCTCTCGCGCGGGCGGCGAGCGCGCCGAGCAGCCGATCGAGCCGCGGCATCATCGCGTCGATCGCGTCGCGCAGCTGGACGGCGAGCGCGGTGTCGAGCACGTCGCTCGAGGTCATGCCGCGGTGGAGCCAGCGCGCCGGCGCGCCGACCTGCTCCTCGACGTGCGTGAGGAACGCGATGACGTCGTGCTTCACCGTGCGCTCGATCTCGTCGATGCGGTCGGGGTCGATCGCGACCGGCGTGCCGCGGATCTCGGCCGCCGTGCCGGCGGGCACCAGCCCTGCGCGCTCCATCGCCTCGCACGCCGAGAGCTCCACCTCGAGCCAGATCTCGAAGCGGCGGCGCGGGCTCCAGAGCTCGGCGAAGTCCTTCGGCGTGTAGCGCGGGATCATGCGCCGCGGTTAGCGTCGGGCCGCAAGAGCGTCCAGGCCGACGCTCGCCGGCTCACGGAGCGCAGACGCTGGGGCCGCCGAACGACTGGCACGTCGTTCCGGTCGGACAGGTGGAGCTCGTCGAGCAGCTCTTGGCGCAGTAGCCCACGATGCCGGTCGGGATGGCCGTGAAGTACGTCGTGTTCAGCAGCGGATCGCAGCTGTAGCCGCTGGAGCAGCCGTGCGACGCGTCGCCCGTGATGCAGAGGTTCGCGCAGTAGCCCGTCGTCGACGCCGAGGTCGGGTTCGCGGCGAGGCACACGCAGTTCGGCGTCGAGGTGCCGCTCGTCGAGACGGTGCACTTGGCGCCGGCGGCGCCGAAGGTCTGCGTGGTCTGCACGCAGTTCATCGTCTCCTTCTGGCACTTCGCGTAGGTGCTCGACGCCGCGGCGCACTCGGCGTCGCTCGTGCACGCGCCCCCTTCGCACGAGCCGATCGCCGAGCTGCCGCTCGAATCGAGCAGGTCCGGGATGCACGTGTCGCCCGTGAGGCAGCCGGTCGCCGCGCCGCCGTGCAGCGGGATCGAGCACTTCGGCGCGCAGTAGCCGCTGCCGTCGTTCTTGGTCGTGTCGGGCGAGCACACGCCGGCGTCGCTGTCGCAAGGGCTGTAGTCCGCGTAGCCGCTCGAGCTCGACGAGTCGGCCGGGTTGGTGCACGCCATGCCGGCGCAGACGGGCGAGAGGAACGCCGTGCAGTGGTCGCCCGCGCTGCCGCACACCGCGTCGCTGGTGCACGCGATGCCGGTGGTGCCTCCGGTCGGACCGGTGTCCGCGGGCGGGGTCGAGCTGCCGGTGTCGGTCGTCGTCGAGCCGGTGTCCGCGGGCGGGGTCCAGCTTCCGGTGTCGGTCGTCGTCGAGCCGGTGTCCGCGGGCGGGGTCCAGCTTCCGGTGTCGTCGGTGCTCGGGCTGCCGGTGTCGTCGGCGGCGCTCGTCGCCGTGTCGGCGCCCGCGTCCTTCTTCGCGGGCACGACGAGGCCGCCGGTGTCGTCGGACGACTGCGCGCACGCCGGCGCGAACGAGGCGGTCACGGCGGCGAGGGCGACGAAGAGGGTGCGACTGCGCATGGCCAAGCTCCCAACCGAGGCGGCGAGTCGGCAGGCTCGTCGAGTGGTGCGCGTCGGGGTCTCGACGCGCCACGACATGGAAAGATTAGACATCCGTCAATTCCTCACGCGCCGCTGCTGACCCCCTCGGCGATTTCGACCAGCCGAGACGACACGGCCCCCCGCTGCACGGAAGGACTGCGCGGATGTTCCGTCCCTGGTGCGGCGTCAGCGCCCAGGTGGACAATCGGGCTGCCGGCGATTACGCTCCGCCCCCCACTTTCCCCCTACTCGCGGGGGATTCCATCGGAGCCCGCCATGCGCGACATCCACCCGAACTACCCGACCTGCATGATCGAATGCGCGTGCGGCGCCAAGTACGCCACGCGCAGCACGCGCGGCAATTTCACCGTCGACGTCTGCGGCGCCTGCCACCCCTTCTACACCGGCAAGCAGAAGCTGATGGACACCGCCGGCCGCGTCGATCGCTTCCGCAAGAAGTTCGGCGAGAGCCGCACGGTGCAGCAGCGCAAGGAGATGCCCGGCGCGACCCCCGCGACCGCCGCGGCCGCGACCGCCGAGAAGAAGGCGAAGAAGTCGAAGAAGGGCGAGGCGGCGGCTTCCTGAGCCGAGCGCGTCGCGATCCACGGGGCCGTCGTGCACGCCGCGGCGGCCTCGGTCGTTTTGTGCCGCGAGGCGGCGTCGCGGCCGCCCGGATCCGTCACCGCGAACCACCGCGCGCGGTGGTCGGGCGAGGTGCTCAGGGCACCCCCTGGATCGTCGAGCTCTTGATGGTGATGCTCTGGCAGTTGGTGCCGACGGCGGTGCCGGCGTTGGTCACGCTCCCCGACTTGACCTGCGTCCAGTGGCCACCCGTGTTGCCGGTCATGTTGGTGTCGGCGATCGTCAGCGTTCCGCCGTAATTGTTGCTCGTGAAGAAGAGGCCGCCGCCGTACGCGTTGGTGCCCGCGGCGTTGTTCACGATCTCGTCGCCGCAGAGCACGACGTTCACCGAGTTGCCGTCGCTGTAGAGCGCGCCGCCGTTGCCGCCCGAGCCGATCTCGTACTGGCCGTTGTTCTGGACGCTGCACTTGCTCGCGTCGGCGTTGTTGGCGTCGTGGCCGCTCGCGACGTTGCCGTCGAAGAGGCTGTCGTAGACGTCGAGCTCCGAGAAGAGGCAGCCGACGGCGGCGCCGTTGCTCGCCGAATTCGAGAGGAACGAGCTGCCCACGATGACGACGCCGTGCTTGCTGCCGAGCATGCGGATCGCGCCGCCGGCGACGTCGGGGCCGAGCGGCGCCGCCTTGTCGTTCTGGAACACCGAGTCGATGACCGAGAGGTTGCCGTCGCGCATGTAGATCGCCCCCCCCTCGCCGTCGTCGAACCCTTGCGAGCACGGGGCGGGCGCGGTGGGGATCGGCTTCGATCCCGCGATCAGGCCGTTGACGAAGCGAAGGTGCTGCACGGTGACGCGCGTCTCGGTCGCCTGGAAATTCGGGCTGTCGAACCGCAGGATCGGGACCTTGCCGCCGCCGTCGAGCGTGATCAGCCGGCCGCCGTCGATGACCGTGTCCTTGCTCGTCGGCAGGCTCATCGTCGCGGTCACCGCGATCGTCGTGGGCGCCGGCCCGCAGTCGAAGGTGATGACGCCGCCGGCCGAGACCGCCGCCGAGAGCGCGGCGAACGTGCAGCTCGCGGGCGTGCCGGTGCCGATCACCGCCGTCGGCTTCGACACGTCGGCGGGCTGACCCTCCGGCGGGATCGTGAGGCTCGTGCAGTGGCCGTGGGGGTTGCCCGCGAAGGAGCCGCCGGCGTCGGTGCCGCCGCTCTCCGAGCCGGAGTCCGCGACGCCTACGTCATTGGCGCCGTTCGCGTCGGCGCCGTTCGCGTCGGCGTTGGTGCCCCCGTCGGTCGGCGCCGCGGAGGAGGCCGAGCCGCAGCCGAGGAGGGTCGACAAGGAGGCGACGAGGAGGAGCTTGCTGGACACCAGGCGCATTCTGCGGCATCGCGCGCGGCGACCGCAGGAAATCGAGAGGTCGCGCCGCTACGGCCGGCTCGAGCGCAGGTGGTCGACGCCGTCGGCTTGCGGGATGGGCGCGTCGCCGGCGATCGGTCCGCTCGGCGTGCGCGCCGGCGCGATCGGCTCCTCGGTCGGCGCGAGATCGAGCGCGGCGCGGATGCGCGGCACGAACAGGCGATCGACGGCGACGCGCACCGAGCGCGGCGGCGGCATCTCGGGCAGGCCGCGCGCGAGGCGCAGATCGCGGCTGAGCGCGCGCTGGACCGAGTCGAGCCCCAGCGGGCCCGAGCGCGTCCCGCCCAGGCCGCGCAGGATCGACGACGTCGCGAGCTCCGCCGACGGCGCGAGCGACACCATGACGACCTCGCGCTCCCCCTGGCGCACCGACGTCGCCTGGTAGCTCTGCGCCGTGAGCGCGCTCCCCTCTTGGAAGACGTACCCGCGCCAGCGCAGCGGCCGACCGAGATCGAAGTCGACCTCCCCCGCGCGCAGGCGCTTGCCGTCGATCACCAGATCGCTCATGCCCGCGTCCGAGAGCCACACGCGATCGAGCGCGGTCCTCGAGCGCGCCGACAGCGCGTGGACGAGATCGAGCAGCCGATCGCCGCGCTCGAACGTCGGCATGCGCGGCTCGATCGGGATCTCGGCGCGCGGCGTGGTGATCGTGCGGCCGAGGAGCGCGTCGTGAACCTCGCCGCTCGGCGCGCTCGCCGCCAGGTAGGCAACGCCGTCGCGATGCGTGAGCGCCAGCACCAGCCGATCGCGCTCGGGGGTCGCGAAGAGCGTGGCGCCGAAGGGGCGATCGACGCGCAACAGCGCGCGCGGTCCGCTGCCATCGACCACCGAGAGCTCGACGTCGTCGAGGCGCACGCGCGGCGTGCTGGTGGCCACGGCCGCGGCTCGACGCCGGCGGCTGCGGTCACGCTGCCAGGCGAGCGCGAGCCCGGCGAGCCCGGAGGCGACGGTCGACAGCAGCGCGACGAGCCAAGCGTGCCGCGGCATCGCGTGCGTGGCGGCCAGGCCGAGGCCCCCGCCTAGGAGCGTCGCGCCGAGCGCGGCGAGCGCGATCGAGCGCGCGTCCGCCGGGGGCTTCGCGACCTCGACGAGCGGGAAGCTCTGCGCCGCCAGCTCGCCGGTGATCGCACCCTCGCGTCGGTGACTCGGCCTCGTCTGCATCCGAAATCCCCTCCCGGCGCGCAGGACCGGGATTTCAAACCCTAGCGCTGGGATCGTGCTTCGACCACCCGGCCTCCGCCCGTCCGCGTCAGAGCGCGCGGGTCGGCGTCGCCGATCGTTGGACGCGGGAGAGGTCGCGTCCATTGCGCCCGCCGCCTCCGATCCGCGGCGGGCGCACCGCCGGGCGCGAAACGGTGGGGGAGCACGCGGAAGAGCGGCACGCACGCTCTCTCGGGCGAACGCCCTGCGACGCGCCGAGACGCAGCCCCGCGCCGCGTCACCTACGTCGTCACATCCCCTCGCCCTGGCCGCGGCAGGGGGCGATCAGCCGCTCGGGGCGCGGATCGTTCTTGGGATCGATCGTGACGTCGCAGACCAGCGGGCTGCGCAGCGAGTCGATGGCCGAGAGGATGATCGGCCCGTTCCAGACCTCGTCGCAGGCATCGCCGGCGTGCGGCACGCCGTCGAAGCGCGCCCGGATGCGCCCCTCGGGGTCGACGAGCCACGTCTCGGGGAAGAGCGTCGTGCCGTACTTGCCGCGCACGATGTTGTTGTCGGGGTCGTAGGCCACGACGAACGGCGGCGCCTTCCCCTTGCCGAAGATCGCGTCGAAGAGCGGCTCGACCTCCTTGGGGCCGTCGTCGGTGGTGACCGTGACGATCGCCACGTCCTTCCGATCCTTGATCAGCTCCGCGAAGCGACCGAGGTTCGGCAGCTCCTCGCGGCACGGCCCGCACGTCTTGGTCCAGAAGTGCAGGATGACGACCTTGCCCTTGTAGTCCGAGAGCCGGACGTGCCCCCCCTTGCCGTCGCTCAGATCGAAGTTCGGCGCGGTGCGATCGGCGCCCATGTAGCGCGGGCGCAGCTGCACGATCGGATCGCAGGCGTGGCGGATCTCCGCGTGCTTCGCCATGTCGACGAAGCCGTACACCGCGAGCCCGGCCACGATCGCGAAGGCGACCTGTACGATCGACATCTGCCCCTTCTCGGCCATGTCGAGGGTTCTTAGGCCGGTCGGCGCGCGCGGTCCACCCGCGCTCGACGTTCACGCTGGGGGCTGCGGCCTGCGCCCTCTGCCCCCGCACCCCCGCGGTGCTCGCGCGACGACCGGCGGGACATCGGCCGCGCGGCGCGAGGCTCAGCCGCCCGGCGCGGGCTCGAGCAGGCCTCGCTCCAGGGCCTCTCGCGCGTGCGGCAGGAGCTTGCCTCGCGCGGTCGTCGCGTCGACGCCGAGCGTGCGCTGGTAGAACGCCAGCGCTTCGGCGATCGAACCGGCCTGGTGCACCAGCTGCGCGAGCGTCACGGCTTCGTCGTTGAGGCCGAGCGGCAGCAGCATCGCGCGCGGCGAGAAGCGCGCCTGGATGAGCATCGGGGCGCCCGGATCGGTGCCGTCGCGCTCGGTGACGATGGTCGTCTTGGGCGGGATGCGCAGCTTCGCCGAGAGCAGCTCGGCGTCGTTGCCGGCGAGCAGATCGCGCGTCGCGAGCAGGCGCGCGATGCGCGCGCTCGAGGGCTGCACCGCCGCGAGGGCCGCGATGTCGATCGCGCTCGTCAGGGGCGCCCCCGGCGTCGCTCGTCGGCGCAGCACCGTCAGGCTCGGGCGCGTGTCGCGGGCGCCGACCAGGTGCAGCCGCTCGCGGGCCTGCTCGCAGCGCAGCGCCCAGCGAGCGTCGAGGCCCGGCGCCGCCGTCGTAGAGGCGCGCACGCAGCGCTCGTCGAGCGCCGTCGGCGGCGCGAGCAGCACCAGCAGATCGACCGAGCCCTCGAGGCGCTCGCGCAGGCGCGCCGGGATCGGCGGCTCCGCCTCGAGCTCCACCCACTCGGCGAGCACGACGGCGCGCCCCCCCGGCGCGAGGTGCTTGGCCGCGGCCCCGAGCTGGGCACCGGCGTGCTCGTCGCCGCGCGCGCTCGGATCGCTCGGGAAGGCGTCGAACGGGGGGTTCGAAGTCACGAGATCGAACTCGCCCCACGCGGGCGGTCCGAGCGGATCCTCCTCGAGGATCTCGAGGTTGTGCGCGCCGTTCAGCCGCGCGTTGAAGCGCGCGAGCGCGACCGAGCGCGGGCTCGAGTCGACGGCGACCACCCGATCGGCGTTGGTCGCGAGCACCAGCGCGGTCGCGCCCGCCCCGCACGCCAGATCGAGCACGCTGCCGATGCGCGCCGGCGGGTAGGCGGCCGCCATCAGCGTCGGCGCCAGGGGCGAGATCGAGACCGCCTCGCTGCCGTGGGTGAGGCGATCGACGAAGACGAGGGTCTGATCGAAGTGGGCGAGGTGGTAGGGCGAGACGACGCCGAGCCCGACGCGCGCGAGCAGCCCCGCGTCGAGCAGCGCCTCGACCAGCTTGGCGCCGAGCGCGCGCGCGAGCTCCGCCTCGCCGACGGGGTCGTCCGCGACGAAGGCGCGGATCACCAGCCCCGCGTCGCCCGGCGCGTGCCGCGCGTGCCAGCGCACCAAGGGCTCTCGCAGCACCGGCGGCAGCGCGCGCCCGGGCAGCATCGCCCGATCGACCGCCTCGACGTCGAGCGCGATCGCGCGGAGGCGATCGCGGAAGGCGCGCAGATCGTCGTCGGTCAGCCGTGCGAGTCGTGCGACTTCGGGGAGCGGCACGCGCGCGAGCCTAGCAGTCCGGCCGCCGGGCCCCCCAATTCCTCGGGTCCGCCCAGTTCGCTAGGATGCGCCTCGCCATGCGCATCGCCCGCCTCGCCCGCCCCGGCGCCCCCCCCGCGTTCGCTCGCCTCGACGGGGGCGAGGCGCGCTTTCTCGACGCCGCGCCGTGGCTCGGCGGCAAGGAGACGGGCGCGCGCGGTCGCTTCGCCGAGGCCGACCTGCGCGCCCCGATCGAGCCGACGAAGATCGTCGCGATCGGCCGCAACTACGCGGCGCACGCCCGAGAGCTCGGCCACGACGTGCCGAGCGAGCCGCTG
>JAJXTK010000219.1 GCA_021783935.1 Myxococcales bacterium
CGCAACCGCCGCCGCCGCCGCCGCCGCCGCCGCCGCCGCCGAACCCGCACCCGCCCCCGCACCCGCCGCCGAACCCGATCACCTCGACGAGCCCGAGCACACGATCCAAGCGCCGCCGGTCGCGCTCATCGAGGCGAGCGTCGCCGAGCTCGCGCCCAAGCCCGCGACGATCGCCCACGGCGTGGCCGCCAAGCCGGTCCCCGATCGTTCATCGCTCGACCACGCCCAGCGCGAGTCGGCGCTCGGCCGCCTCCGCGAGCGCGCGAAGCGCCGGGCCGGCTGAGCCGCCTCAGGCGCTCTTCGCGCGCTCGATCGCGTCCGCCAGGCGCGCGAACTCCGCGACGTCGAGCGTCTCGCCGCGCCGCTGCAGATCGACGCCGCTGTCGGCGGCGACCGCAGCGCTCGCCTCGCCGGCCACCAGCGAGCGCAGCGCGTTTCGAAGCGTCTTGCGGCGTTCGCCGAACGCGAGGTGGACGACCTGCCGGAACATCGGCGTCTCGATCGTCCGCGCGTCGCGCCGAGGCTGAAGCTCGACGACCGCGCTCTCGACCTCGGGCGCAGGGTGGAAATTGCCCGCGCCGACGAGCAAGGCGCGTCGCACCGTGAACGCCGCCTGCACGAACACCGTGAGCTGGCCGTACGCCTTGGTGCCCGCCGCCGCGACGAGGCGATCGGCGACCTCGCGCTGCACCATGACGACGACGCGGTCGACGACGTCCGCGAGCTCGGTCGCGAGCTCGAGCAGCCGGCCGGTGATCTGGTAGGGGAGGTTGCCCGCGAGCACTCGGGTGGCCGCGGGCCTCGACGCGAAGAGCGCGCGGTAGTCGACGCTCGCGGCGTCGGCCTCGACGATTTCGAGCCGCCCCGCCTCGACGTCGGCGGCGAGCTCCGCCTCGAGCACCGGCACGAGCTCGCGATCGCGCTCGATCGCCGCCACCGACGCGCCGCGCGCGAGCAGCGCGTGCGCGAGCGCGCCGAGCCCCGCGCCGATCTCGACGACGCGCACCGGCGCTCGATCGTCGTCGCGCGCGCAGAGCGCCGCGATTCGCTCGACGACGTGCGGCGCGACGAGGAAGTTCTGCCCGAAGGAGCGCTTGGGGCGGAGCCCGTGGCGCGCGAGCAACGCGCGGGGATCGAGGAAGGGGCGCGCGCTCACGTTCCGGTGCTCGCGACGACGCGCGCCTCGGCGACGTCGTCGTAGCGGTGCGCGGGGTGACGCGCGACGAGCGTGCGCGGTTCGAGCACGCGCACGCCCATGGACGCGAGCTGCGCGACGGCCGCGCGGCGCGCGGCGCCGAGCTCGACGTAGAGTGCGTCGCGGAGGACCTCGCCCCCCGCGGGGGCCTCGAGGCCGATGGCCGCGTCGACCGCGGCCCAGCGCACGCGGACGCCGAGGCGCCGCACTCGGGTGACCGCCTCGCGCAGGTCCTCGTGCGTCGCGGCGGGCGGCGGCGCGAGCACGACGACGTCGGTCGCGCGAGGTCGCTCGCGGTGGATGCGCCGCAGCGCCTCGGCGATGCCCGAGGCCGAGTGCGCCGCGGAGGCGAGCGGCGGCACGTCGAGCGCGAAGCTCGCGGCGTAGTGGCGCACGAACCGATCGCGCAGCTCGTTGGCCGGCGCGGCGCGCGGCGCAGGCCCCTGAAACGGCGCGCGCACGCGCAGCCCCTCGAGCCGCGCGAGCAGGCGGTCGACGTCGCCGCCTGGCAGGTCCGCGAGCCCCTGGGGATCGAGCGGACGCGCGTGCTCGACCGAGAGCCTGAGCAGCTCGTCGACGGTCAGACCGCAGCGGTCGAAGTCGTAGTGGTCCGCGGCGTCGAGCCAGATCGCGCCGAGCCGATCGAGGTCCGCGCCGCCGCGAGTCGGCGGGCTCCACACCACGACGTGGTCGGTCACCAACGCCACGCCGACGGCCGCGCCGTGCCGGGCGCGCTCGACGGCGAACGACGCCGCGGTCTCGATCGCGCGATCGAGCGGCGCCTCGCCGACGGGGCCGGTCCACCCCTGCGCAGCGACGTCGACGACGAGCCACACCACGTCGCGCTCGTCGTTCTCCATGTCCCGCACCATGAGCTTTCCGCGCCGCGCGGAGGCCTTCCACGCGATCTTGCGGAAGCTGTCGCCTGGCGCGATCTCGCGGATCTCGCGGATTTCCGTCCCTTCGCCGCGGCGATTGCGCGCGCGGCCCGCGGCGGGATCGGCGCGCAGACGCCCGCCGCGGGGCGGCAAGAGCCCCGAGTTGATCGCGCGCGGCACGACCTCGATGCCGAGCACGTTCGCGAAGGTGAGCGGGACCTCGAAGGCCGCGCCAACGCCGCCCGCGCCGAGCGACAGGCCGTGCACGCCGCGGCGGCCCACGCGCCGCGCGGTGACCTCGATCTCGAGGCGCGCGAAGCCGCCGGGGAGCACGTCGAGCTCGCGCGGGTGGACCTCGGTGCGGAGCCCCTCGCTCGCGATCGCGCGCACGCCGTCGACGTGGATGATGCGATCGCTCCGGTTGCGCAGCTCGGCGACCAAGACGCGCTTGCCGCCGACCGGCAGCCGCGAGCGCCGGCTCTGCTCTCGCCAGACCATCTCGAAGCCGGCGCGGCGGGCCCGCGCGATGTCGACGCGCGTCGAGGCTCGCCCCCACGCCACGGCCGCGAGCAGCGCGCCGCCTGCGAGCGCCGCCTCCGGACGCCGGCCGAGCACCCCCGTCACCGCGAGCACCACGCCCGCGAGCGCGGTCGCGATGGTCGCGGGGCGAGGGTTCGCGTGCATCGGGTGCGTTCGGTGCGCTCAGCCGCGCCGGTAGGGCACGCGCGCGATGCCGTCCTCGACCACGCCCGCGCGCGCCTTCGGATCCCCCTCGAGCTCGGGGACGAGCACCAGCCGGTGCGAGAGCGCGGGCACCGCGACCTCGCGCACGTCGTCGGGCGTCACGTAGGTGCGCCCCTTGAGGATCGCGAGCGCGCGCGCGGCGGTGAGCAGCGACAGCGACGCGCGCGGCGAGGCGCCGAGCACGACGCGCGGGTGCTTGCGCGTGAAGGTCGTGAGCGCGACCACGTAGTCGAACACGTCGTCTTCGACGTGGATGCGCGACGTCAGCGCCTGGAGCGCCGCGACGCGCGCGGGGTCGAGCACGGCGCTCACGCTCGGCGCGCCGCCGCCGTGGCTGCGGAGCATGGCGACCTCCTCGCGCGCCGAGGGGTAGCCCATCGCGACGTGGAGCAGGAACCGATCGATCTGCGCCTCGGGGAGCGGATAGGTCCCCTCGAGATCGATCGGGTTCTGCGTGGCGAGCACGATGAACGGCGCGGGGAGCTCGAAGCGATCGCCCTCGATGGTGACCTGCCGCTCCTGCATCGCCTCGAGCAGCGCGGCCTGCGTCTTGGCCGGCGCGCGGTTGATCTCGTCGGCGAGCACGACGTTCGCGAAGATCGGGCCGCTGCGCAGCGCGAAGGTGCCGTCCTTGGGCGAGAGCACGTAGGTGCCCGTGATGTCGCTCGGCAAGAGGTCGGGCGTGAACTGGACGCGGCGCACCGAGCAGCCGAGGGCCGTGGCGAAGGTCTTGACGAGCGTCGTCTTGGCCACGCCCGGCACCCCCTCGAGCAGCGCGTGGCCGCGGCCGAGCAACGCCAGCAGGAGCAAGTCGATGGTGCGGGCCGGACCGAGGTAGACGCGCGCCACCGCCGCGCGCAGGGCGTCGAGGGGCTCGCGCGCCGCGTCGACCTCTGCCTGCGTAGCCGCGGTGGGCTCCATCGTCGGCGATCTGGGAGCAGCTTCCTGCGTCGCGGCGGCGGTCATCGGAGCGGCGAGGCTAGCAGAAAAGGCGCGCGTCAGGCCTGGGTGACCGACGCCTGGCGGGGCGCGGCGAGCGACGAGAGCACGCGGCCGAAGAGCGAGCTCTCTCGCCGCGACAGGCGAGTGGGGCCGCCCTTCATGGCTGCCGTCGCGGCGCGCAGCCGCGCGTACGCCGCGCGCACGCAAGCCGCGTCCGCGGCGTCGAGCCCCGCCTCCGACGCGAGCTTCCCGACAGCCACCGCGCGATCGACCGACGCGAGCTCCTCGCGCGCACCGATCGCCGCGTCGAGCGCGTCGACCATCGTCTGCAGCCCCGCGGCGGAGGGCCCGCGCGCGGCCGCGAAGCGCGGCCAACGACGCCCCTCTTCGAGCAGGCCCGAGAAGCGCGGATCCTCCGCGAGCGGCTCGTCGGGCCCGAGCTCTCCGGCGTACCGCGCCCGCGGAATCCGGGTGCGCACCGCGGCCCGCGAGAGCGCCCACGCGGCCGCGGCGACGAGGATGCCGAACGCGACGACGCGGGCCGCCGTGCCGCTGAACCCGTCGCGTCTCACGGTGTCGAGCGCGCCGAGGAAGCCGCGGAGCCGATCGCGCAGCGTCCCCGAGATCCCGCCGCCGAGGGTGCCGTGCTCGCGGAAGTGCCCGTGCACGATCGTGATCTTCGCGCTGCGCTTGTTCTCGGCACCGTCGACCAAGTAGCGCACGAGGTTCTTCGCGACCGTCCGGTTGCCGGGGTAGCGCATCATCGAGTTGATGAACATCGACGGATCGCCGATCGCCACCAGGCGCCCCTCGCCGACCTGCCCCGCGAGCGCGACGTCGGGTCCGGCGTCGCCCCCGGCGCGCGCGATGCGCAGTAGCGTCGAGAGGCTCGGGTGGCGGAGCGTCGCCGGGTGGTTGAGCACCACCAAGCTCACGTCGGCGACGATCGGGTGCGACGACGACGGGATCGCCACCGGCAGCTGCGGATTGCCGTGCAGCATCTGAAGGGGGTCGCTCGGCGCCGGTCCGCGCTGGATCGAGAAGCGGTCGAGCAAGGCGTCGCCGTCGCCGAAGTCGTCGAGGAGGGCGACGCGCCCGCCGAGCCTCATGAAGTGCGACAGCTCGTCGAGGTCGAAGGCGCCGAGCGGGTGCAAGAGAATCACGCCGTCGGACGGGCTCAAGGCCTCGTAGTCGAGCTCGTCGGTCACGACCACGCGCGCAGCGCCGAGCTCCTGCTGCGCGATCTGGACGAAGCTCGAACACCCTTCCCAGTCGGCGCCGTTCGGATCGAAAGGCTCTGCCGCCCGCGCGCTGCGCGGCGACGCGAGGCCGGCAACGAGCACCGACACGACGAGCAGCGCGACGCGGATGACGCGTGAAAACGTGCAACTACGACGTCGCACGACATGACCTCCCAAACTTGACCGTGGTATCGCCATTGCTAGATTCGATCGCAGGAGATCACGACACGACGGCGCTCCGCGCCCGTGCAAGTAGCACGGGCAAATTCGCTCCGCTCAGGGCGTCCCTCATCGCAACTCGCGGGAGGTCCTCCATGTTGCCCCCGTTCATCATCGAGCAGATCCGCAAGCGTGAGGAGGAGCGCCGCCAACGCGAGCAGCGCCCCGCCCTCGAGCTGCCGCTGCCGATGCCCGCCCCACGGAAACGCCCCGCGAGCGAACAGGCGCCGGACGACGAGGACCGCGATCGCGGCGTCGTGATCCTCGACCTCCTCGGCTGAACCCTGCGCGAACTTCCGCGCGGCTGAGGGTGCGCAACCCGAGTGGTGCGCGCCCTCGATTCGTTTTGTCGCGCTCGACGGACGCTCCTCGACCGCGACGCCGAGGTCGCGACCCCGCACAGGCTGCGGCCCGAGCGCGAGAACCGTGCGCCGTCTCGCCGATGAATCAGCCTCGACGCGCGAGCGCGCGCGTCATGGCAACGCGCCCCGGCGGGAGCTGCACAGCGTGGCAAAAAGCAGCGGCGCCGAGGCCGCCCCCTGGGGCAAACGACCTCGGCGTCCTCGCTTCGACGGTCAGAGCATCGCGTCGATGATCGCGTTGAGCGTCGCGCTCGGGCGCATCGCCTTCGAGGTCTTGACCGGGTCGGGCTGGTAGTAGCCGCCGAGGTCGACCGGCTTGCCCTGCGCGCCGATCAGCTCCGCGTTGATCTTCGCCTCGCTCTCCTTCAGCTGCGCGGCGACCTTGGCGAACTTCGTCGCGAGCTCGGCGTCCTTGCCCTGCGCGGCGAGCGCCTCGGCCCAGTACATCGCCAGGTAGAAGTGGCTGCCGCGGTTGTCGATCTCGCCGACCTTGCGGGCGGGCGACTTGTTGTTGTCGAGGAACTTCCCGATCGCCTGATCGAGCGTCTCGGCGAGCAGCGCCGCGCGCGCGTTCTTGGTGGTCATGCCGATGTGCTCGAGCGACGCCGAGAGCGCCGAGAACTCGCCGAGCGAGTCCCAGCGCAGGTAGTTCTCCTTGAGGAACTGCTGCACGTGCTTGGGCGCCGAGCCGCCCGCGCCCGTCTCGAAGAGCCCGCCGCCCGCGAGCAGCGGCACGATCGAGAGCATCTTCGCGCTGGTGCCGATCTCGAGGATCGGGAACAGGTCGGTCAGGTAGTCGCGCAGGACGTTGCCGGTGACCGAGATCGTGTCGAGCCCCTTGCGGATGCGCTCGAGCGAATACTTTATCGCGTCGACGGGCGAGAGGATCCTGATCTCGAGCCCCTTGGTGTCGTGGTCCTTCAGGTAGCGCTCGACCTTCGCGATGATCTCGCGGTCGTGCGCGCGCGCGGCGTCCAGCCAGAAGACGGCCGGGTCGCCGGTCGCGCGGGCGCGGGTGACGGCGAGCTTGACCCAGTCGCGCACCGGCACGTCCTTGGTCTGGCAGCCGCGGAAGATGTCGCCCGCCTCGACCTTCTGCTCGAGGAGCGTCGCGCCGCCGTGCTCGTCGACGATCCGCATCGTGCCGGCGCCGGCGGCGATGAAGGTCTTGTCGTGCGAGCCGTACTCCTCGGCCTTCTGCGCCATGAGGCCGACGTTGGGCACCGAGCCCATCGTCGCGGGGTTCAGCGCGCCGTGCTTCTTGCAGTCCTCGAAGATCGCCGCGTACGGGCCCGCGTAGCAGCGGTCGGGGATGAGCGCCTTGGTGTCTCCGAGCTTGCCGTCCGGCCCCCACATCTTGCCGGAGTCGCGGACGACGACCGGCATCGACGCGTCCACGATGATGTCGTTGGGCACGTGCAGGTTGGTGATCCCCTTGTCGGAGTCGACCATCGCGAGCGGCGGCCTCTTCGCGTAGACGGCCTTGATGTCGGCCTCGATCGCCGCCCGCTGGTCGGCCGGGAGCGTGGCGATCTTGGCGTAGAGATCGCCGAGGCCGTTGTTCGGGTTGACGCCGAGCTGCTTGAAGGTCGCCGCGTGCTTGTCGAAGACCTCCTTGAAGTAGACCGACACGGCGTGCCCGAACATCACCGGGTCGGAGACCTTCATCATCGTCGCCTTCAGGTGCAGCGACAGCAGCACCCCCTGCTGCTTCGCCTCGGCGATCTGCTCCTCGTAGAACTTGCGGAGCGCCGCGACGTGCATCACGGAGCTGTCGAGGATCTCCCCCGCGAGCACCGGCATCTTCTTCTTGAGCACGGTGACGGCGCCGTCGGCGGCGACGAACTCGAAGCGCACCTCGGTCGCCTTGCCGAGCGTCAGCGACGTCTCCGAGCCGTAGAAGTCGCCGTCGCTCATGTATGCGACGTGCGACCTCGAGTCGGCCGACCACGGGCTGAGCTTGTGCGGGTGCTTCTTCGAGAACGCCTTCACCGACAGCGGCGAGCGGCGATCGGAGTTCCCCTCGCGCAGCACCGGGTTCACCGCGCTGCCGAGCACCCTCGCGAAGCGCGCTTGCAGCGCCCGCTCCTCGTCGTCCTTCGGGTTCTCGGGGTAGTCGGGGATCGCGTAGCCGTGCGCCCGCAGCTCCTTGATCGCCTCCTTGAGCTGGGGGATCGACGCCGAGATGTTCGGCAGCTTGATGATGTTGGCCTCGGGCTTCAGCGTCAGCGCGCCGAGCGCGGCGAGGTTGTCGGGCAGGCGCTGCGCCTCGGTGAGCTTCTCGGGGAAGTTCGCGATGATGCGGCCCGCGAGGGAGATGTCGCTCGTCTCGACGACGACGCCGGTTCCCTTGGTGAACGCCTGGACGATGGGCAGCAGCGAGTGGGTGGCGAGCGCGGGGGCCTCGTCGATCTGCGTCCAGATGATCTTCGACGTCGTCATGGTGCGTTTCTCCTTGCGTCCTACCTGGCTCGGGCGACCGGCTCGCCATACTCGCGCGCCGCGCGCGCGGCAGTGGTTCGTACGGCTGCACGGTATCGACGCGCGCACGGCCGGTCGGGCGGCGCTGAAGGTCGGCAGGGCTGGTCAGCACCGCGAGCGCGACCGAGCCCGGCTACTGCGTCGTGAGCAGCCGGGCTCCTTGGGCATCGCGGACCGGTCGCGGCGCTCGCCGCGCAAGACGATCAGCGCGCGACGTTCTCGAGGATCAGCGAGATCCCCTGCCCGCCGCCGATGCACATCGTGACCAGGCCATAGCGCAGCTTCTTGCGCCGGAGCGCGTGGGCGCACGAGACGCTCAAGATCGCGCCGGTCGCCCCGAGCGGGTGCCCGAGCGCGATCGCGCCCCCCTGCGGGTTCACCTTCTCGGGGTCGATGCCCATCTCCTCGAAGTCGCGCATGCACGCGAGCGCCTGCGGCGCGAACGCCTCGTTGATCTCGACGTGATCGATCTGCGTGCCCTTGATGCCCGCGCTCGCGAGCGCCTTCTTGGTCGCGGGCACCGGACCCCACCCCATGATCTGCGGATCGACGGCGGCGACCCCGTAGCCGACCACGCGCACGAGCGGCTGGTAGCCGTGCGCCTTCGCGTCGCTCTCGCGCCCGAGCACCATCGCCGCCGCGCCGTCGACGACCGCGCTCGCGTTGCCCGCGGTGATGACGCCGCCCGCCTCGAAGGCCGGGCGAAGGCGCGCCATCCCCTCGAGGCTCACCTCCTCCATGATGTGCGTGTCGTGCGCGACCGTGCGCGGCTCGTGCGCCTCGTCCTCGACGACGACCGGCTCCGTCTCCTCGGTGAACCAGCCGGCGTCGCGCGCCTTCTTCGCGAGGGTCTGGGAGCGGTAGCCGAACGCGTCGCACTGCTCGCGCGTGATCGCGTAGCGGCGGCCGAGCTCCTCGGCGGTGTTGGCCATGGCCATGCCCGCGGAGGGGTCGTAGAGGCTCATGAGCAGCATGTCCTGCAGGTGCGTCCCCGCCGGCAGCTGCTTGACGTCGAGGGGCCCGTACTTCTGCGTCGAGCCGCCGACCGGCTTGCCCCGGTAGCCGTAGAGACAGAAGGGGTACTGCATGCTCTCGGCGCCGCCGGCGACGTAGAACGGCCGCTCGGGA